>JAPZAP010000047.1 GCA_027460585.1 Candidatus Methanoperedens sp.
AGAAATGATAGCTTCGCCTGTGTATGAAATCGAAGACCTTTGCGGGGAAGTTGCAAAAAGACTCATCCACAGGCATGAATATGCATTCAATGCCGAAGTGAGGATGAAGAGCGAATATGTTCTTAAAAGGGAAACCCCTGCAACAAAGATAAAATGCCAGGAAGTAGTGAATATCTTCGCTGAGGCAAAAGCGATACGCGGAGAAAAGATCACCATAAGAAAACTTGTTGGCGCTGAGGTTCTCGGTATTACAGCATGTCCATGCGCCCAGGAAATAATGATAGATAAAGCCAGGACAGAATAGAAAACGCTTGGCGTGGGATCAGATGTCATTACAAAATTCTTGAGCAAGGTGCCTATGCCAACCCATAACCAGAGAGGACGCGGCATTATTTCTATAGAAGTCCACAACAGCCATTTCGTCTCCCTTGAAAAGATCATAAATATTATCGAAAATTCCATGAGTTCACAGATGTTTGAATTACTAAAACGTGCAGATGAGGCCGTGATCGTGGAAAGGGCTCATAAGAATCCCAAATTCGTGGAAGATTGCGTGCGATCAATGGCACAGAAAGTTGTAAAGGAGTTCCCCGATCTTCCTGATGACTCAGTTATCGTTATCAAGCAGATAAACGAGGAGAGCATTCACCAGCATAATGCATTCGCTGAACGCAAATCCACGCTGGGGGAATTGCGCCAGGAGATCAATATTACGGGCTAATATTATCTTATCTCTTGTACATACCTAAGATTTCGCCTTTTGCCAGGATATGCCCTGCCATAGCATTCTCAAGCTGTTTCTTTGAAGCGCCCGGCGCTAAGTCGATTTTCAAATCAAGAGCATATATCTTGAAATAATACCTGTGAGGTTTTCCTGGTGGAGGGCAAGGACCACCGTATCCTTTTCGTCCAAAATCCGTCATACCCTGGATACTTCCATCTGCGAGTATCTTGTCATGTGGCATGCCTTCCGGCAACTTTTGTGTCTGTGGCGGCACATTATATAACGTCCAGTGAATGAAAGTTCCTCCGGGAGCATCTGCGTCTTCCATTATCAATGCGATGCTTTTTGTTTGGGCAGGTATTCCTTTCCAGGAAAGTGATGGTGAAATATCTTTGCCTTTGCATGTATAAACGTCCGGGATGGTCGTTCCATCTTTAAATCCTTCTGCTGAAATAGAAATATTTTCCATATTATCCTCCTGTTTTGTGATGCAACCTGAAGCGAACAAAATCATGATACTTAATAATGCAAGCTTTTTACTCCTGGTATTCACTAGACTTTCTGTTGACAATATAATTATAGTTTTCCAGCCTTTAAAGGATATTACTGGTTTTCTCTGAAGCTTTTTTCAGCTCATTCAGGATCAATCCTATGTAGCCTTCGTTCCCGACAAAGACCACGATCAATGCGTTGGGACCTGCTTCGTATATTATTAGCTGCTTATCTTTTGTTTCGACTATGATTGATTTTGGCTTCTGGGCGCTCAAACGCATGGTCGTGGATTCAGCCGACATAAATAAAGTTGCGGTCAAAGCCGCAAATGCTTCTCTTTCAAGTCCCTGACTTGCTTCTTTTGAGACCATTATTAACCCCTGTTTTGAAACGATGGCACAAAGTTCCACTCCTCCAACTGCCTGGAGATCATCAAGGATTTTTTCCAGCATATTTGTTATCGTTTCCATCATTCCCTCAGTTCCATTGCCCTATGCTAATCACAAAGAAATAGATTACCCCAATATCAGGCAGATTGTTAAGCAAACATGCCTTGCGAATAAAGATTTGGTTTTGATGGAGATATCAATAACTTTCTAATTGCTTTTCGAAAATCTTCCATTCCCACACCATAGCGTTCCTCCCTCACGGCGAACATGCCCGCTTCCATGACGATTGCCTTTAGATCAGAACCGTTAGTGCCGTCGGTAAGTGATGAAAGCTCATCAAAATCAAGATCATCGGAAAGCTTCATTTTCCTGGAATGGATCTGGAGTATCAGTTTTCGCGCCTCTTTATTAGGCATAGGGATAGCGATGAACCGGTCGAACCTGCCCGGGCGAAGAAGCGCATGGTCAAGAATATCAGGCCTGTTCGTGGCTGCTATGATCCTGACGTTTCCCCTCGGATTAAATCCGTCCATTTCAGAAAGGAGCTGCATCAGGGTCCTCTGGACTTCACGGTCTCCGGAAGTAGCTGAATCAATTCGTTTTGTTCCAATGGAATCAAGCTCGTCTATGAATATGATGCTGGGAGATTTTTCTTTTGCCATTTTGAAAAGGTCTCTGACAAGCCGCGCTCCCTCGCCAATATATTTTTGTACGAGCTCCGAGCCCACGATCCTGATAAAAGTGGCTTTTGTCTGGTTTGCCACAGCTTTTGCAAGGAGCGATTTTCCTGTTCCCGGAGCGCCGAATAATAATATGCCTTTTGGAGGCTCGATACCGATGCGTTCGAATACTTCGGGTTTTGTAAGCGGCAGTTCGACAGTCTCACGGAGTTCACGGATCTGTTCATCAAGACCGCCTATATCCGAATATGAAACGGTCGGGGATTCGATGACCTCCATTCCGTGCACTAACGGGTCGCGCGAAGAAGGCAGGATGCCAACGACTGCGAGACTCTGGTAATTTAAAGAGACAGAAACTCCAGGCAAAAGTTCGGAGCTTTCTATGAACTGGGTTGATCCGACCACGAACTGGGGACCTGTACTGCTCCTTATAATCACTTTGCCGCCATCAAGAACATCCACAACAGTGCCAACAACAAGCGGCGGCATCTTAATTCGTTCAAGCTCGCTTTTCAACTGGCGGATCTCTCTTTCGTAATTCAGGATCTGGCTTTCGGTAAAACGCTTTTCCATTTCTACCTTGTTTGCATGTTCCTTGAGGAAATTGTTCCTTTCCTCAAGCATTTTCACCCGGTCCATCAGATAACGAGAAAAATCATTGTTCCCCATTGATACAGGACTTTCCTGGTTTTCATCGACTTGCGACATCGAATGATATTTAAGCGTAGACGGTATATAGAGTTTTCGCCGAGATGATGTAATGGATTGCGAAATATGTGGCTGTGAAATTAAGGGAAATCCGACACGTGTGACTGTAGAAGGTACTGTCCTGGACGTCTGCAGCAAATGCGCCCATTATGGGACGACCCAGGATAAATGGACGCCTGTGTCAAGAAAGATGACCCCGACTGAAAAGGTCATAGTTAGTTACAAACCGAAAAGGGATGCTTTTGATAAACTGGATGACGAGATCAATTCGGATTATGCGCAGATCATAAGGAAAGCAAGGGAAGCCCAGGGATTGACCATAGAAGAACTGGGAGCAAAGATGATGGAAAAAGCCACACTTATCAGGAAGATAGAGCGCGAAGAGCTCATACCTGAGGATACTATCCGCAAGAAGCTTGAAGCCACGTTAAATATTAAATTGACCGAGAAGGTAGCTTCCAAAGACCAGAGGGGCGGCGGATTCATCAGGGGAACTACGCTTGGCGATGTGGCGATTATAAGGAAAAAAGGGAAATAGGATAATAATTCTCTGTTCACTCTGCGGTTTTTTTCTTGCCAGAAGATAATAAAAAGTATCATCATTTTGTCAGAAAAACTTATAACTTCTTTTTTCCATTTAGATGAGGTGATATTTTCTGTCCAAGAAAGCCTTGATAAGCGTTTCTGATAAAGATGGCGTAATTGAACTTGCATCCGGGCTGACAAGGCTTGGATTTGAGATCATTTCAACTGGCGGGACTTATTCAGTCTTGAAAAAAGCCGGTATAAAAGTAATAGATGTTTCCGATGTCACCGGATTTCCCGAAATGATGGACGGAAGAGTAAAAACACTGCATCCTAAGATACATGGGGGAATTCTAGCATTGCGGGACAAAACTTCTCATGTTGAGGATGCAAAAAGAAATCAAATTGAATTCATCGATATTGTGGCAGTAAATCTTTATCCTTTTGAAAAAACAGTGGCAGAAGGCGCAAGCCTGGAAGCGGCTATTGAAAATATCGACATTGGCGGGCCTGCGCTTGTGAGGGCAGCTGCAAAAAATTACAGGCATGTCGCCGTGATCACAGACCCCCTGGATTATCCGGATATCCTGGAAGAACTTAAAACCGGGGAAATCAGCCCTGGAACGAAGAAAAGGCTTGCGGTCAAAGCCTTTCGAAGAATTGCAGATTACGATTGCGCGATCGACACATACTTAAGCCGTGCGCTTGGAAATGAAGACATACTGCACCTGAAATTCGTGGAAGGACAAACTCTCAGGTACGGGGAGAACTGGCATCAGAGCGCAAAATTCTATAAAGAGCCGGGAGTAACCGAACCCACGATCGCAAATGCCAGGCAATTGCATGGAAAAGCGCTTTCTTATAACAATTATGTGGATGCTGAAAGCGCACTGAATGTAGTTCTTGGATACAAGGATAAAATCGCGGTATCTATCGTGAAACACAGCAACCCATGCGGATTAGCAACCGGGAATACACTCCTTGAGGCGCTGTCAAGGGCATGGGATGGCGATCCTGTTTCATCGTTTGGCAGCATTGTCTGCATGACCCAAAAACCCGACCTTGAGGCTCTTGAATTCCTGAAAGGCAAGTTCGTGGAACTTATTATTGCCCCGGGATATGATGAGGAAGAGCTTCTGTTCCTGAAAAATAAGAGCAAAGACCTCCGTATCCTTGAATTATCAATGGGGGATGGTGAACCGCTTGAGAATACATACCGATATGTGGTGGGCGGAATGCTTGTCCAGTCAAGGAACAGGGGATTGTATGAAAAATGGGACGTTGTGACCCGGTATCCTTTCCCGGATGAAAAAAAAGAACTTGCCGAGTTTGCAATGAACGCCTGCAAATATACAAAATCAAATGCTGTTGTCATTGCACGTGAGTATGAAAAAGGTGTTTACCAGATTCTTGCAATGGGCGCGGGGCAGCCAAACAGGGTGGATTCAATTCGCAAACTGGCAGCAACAAAAGCCAGGGAGAACATCAAAATCTTATATGACAGGGAAAAACCGGATATGAGTGAAGAAGATTTTGTTAAGAACATTATGAGCGAGTGCGTTCTTGCATCAGATGCTTTCTTCCCGTTCGATGACAGCATCATTCATTCGGCAGAAAATCACATCAGGTATATCGTATCTCCCGGAGGCTCGATACGGGATAAGGAAGTTATTGAAACTGCGAACAGGCTGGGTGTATCGCTTGTGTTCACAGGGATGAGGCATTTCTACCATTAATCTTTGCCGCCATAATAACCGAATGCGATGAGAGCGCCTGATACTGCGGCAACTGCGATCCCGAAATAAAGTGTTCCTTGCGGGTCAGTCCATTCCACAAGGTGTTTCAGGAATGTAATGCCCATGACAAGGATTATTACGCTGCTTAATTTTGCTTTGAGGTCATGAAGGTTATTGATTATCAGCCATTCAGGCAGTTTTATATTTTCGATAAAGAGTTCGTACATGCCCATGGCAAAAATAAATAGAACCGTTGCTATCAGGAATATATCCATGATCTCGATGAGGGCTATGGCAGCAAATGGGTCTTTCCCGTAGCTCTGGATGAAATTTATAATTATGGTAAGGGTTTCGATAAAACCCCACAAAAATCCAGCTGCTGAGGCGATAAGAGATGAAAATACAGCTATTAAAATAAGATTCTTACTCTTTTCGATTATTTCCTTCATTTTGACTTTTCTAAAGTTTCCCCATCTTCCTGAGTAGTTCAGCATTAAGCACACTTGCTCCTGCTGCGCCTCTTATCGTATTGTGCCCCATGCAGATGTAGCGTATGCCTGGCCGAATGCGTCCAACGGATACCGTCATCCCGCCGCCGATGTTCCTGTCCATGCGGGGCTGGGGTCTGTCTTTTTCTTCCTTTACTTCAATAACGGGAGTAGGTTCTGTGGGCAGTTCGGATAATCCCGGGTCAAAATCAAGGAAAGCCTGCTTGACCTCATCTGTTGAGGGCTCATCTGCCATTTCCACCCAGACAGCCTCAGTGTGACCATCCATTACCATTACCCGATTGCAGCTCGCACTTACCTTGAAAGGCGCATCGATTATTTCGCTGCCGTTGAATTCGCCAAGAAGTTTTTTCGTCTCGGTTTCAACTTTTTCTTCTTCCTGCCCGATGTAAGGGATAACATTGTCAAGTATAGCCATTGACGGGACGCCGTCATAGCCTGCGCCAGATATAGCCTGCATGGATGCAAGGTATATTTTTTCGATATTAAATTTCGCAAGTGGTCTGAGAGTCACGGCCATCATTATGGTTGTGCAGTTTGGATTTGTGACAACATAGCCATCCCATTTGCGATTGTCCTGCTGGACATCTATAAGACCGAGATGCTCAGGATTGACTTCAGGTATGACAAGAGGAATATCCTTTACCATGCGCAGGGCGCTGGCATTGCTTGCCACAACAAAACCCGCTCTTGCAAAATCAGGTTCAACGGTTTTGGCAAGGTCAGTCGGAAGGGCGGAAAAAACAATATCTGCATCGACTTTCTTTGGATCAACAGGAACAACTTTCATATCACTTACATTTTCAGGGATTTTGCTTTCAAGCCTCCAGCTTGCTGCATCACCGTATTTTTTGCCAGCGCTTTTATCCGAAGCTGCAAGTGATGTCAATTCAAACCATGGATGTTTACTTAACAGCTCGATAAATCTCTGGCCAACGTTGCCTGTTGCACCAAGTACTCCTGCTTTTATTTTTTCCATATTTTTCCTTGCCAATCCTATTGTTTTTATTCAATATTACTAAATATTATTCGATCATTCCATTGAAATTGCACTGTTCGGACATGCATCAACACAGGTGCCGCAATCCGTGCACTCTTCCTGATCGACTTTCGCCTTGTCATTTTTCAGTTCTATCGCAGTTGCGGGGCATTCATCAACGCATATTCCACAGCCGGTACATTCTTCATTGTTTACTTTTGCTGGCATTTTGTCACCTTTTGCCTACCATTGAATAAGTGAAATATAAACATAACGGTTTATTTCATAATTTTATTTTTATAGGTAAAGCTTCTTTTTATACCTTAACTCCGCAATTTTGTAGGGAATATATTCAACTCTAATGATTCAGCTAACTTCATAACCTTGTCTGGAATCTCACTCAACTTCCTTTTTTCACCAAGATGGATTTCATATACTTTTGAAAGTTCTAATAAAACCTC
>JAPZAP010000048.1 GCA_027460585.1 Candidatus Methanoperedens sp.
ACTTCTTCTTTTAATTTGTGAAGATCTTTATGATACACTTCCCGCACCATATTAACCAAACCTCCCGACTATGTAATCTTCTGTGCTCTTCTCCTTTGGCTTCTTGAATATCTGATCTGTTTCTCCAAACTCTATCAGCTTCCCGTAAAGAAAGAAAGCTGTATGATCGCTTACTCTTGCTGCCTGCTGCATATTATGTGTTACTATTACAAGGGTATATTTCTCCTTAAGTTCAATCATTAGATCTTCTATTTTGCTTGTTGATATAGGATCAAGGGCAGAGCAGGGTTCATCGAACAGAATAACTTCCGGCTCAACTGCCAATGCCCTTGCTATACATAGGCGCTGCTGCTGACCGCCCGATAAACTCATGCCTGATTTATTAAGATCATTCTTCACTTCATCCCAAAGGGCTGCTTTTTTGAGACTTTCTTCGGCTGTCTTATCAAGGACCTCCTTATCTTTCACGCCATTGAGTTTCAATCCAGCCACAACGTTATCGCGTATAGACATTGTTGGAAATGGATTGGCCTTCTGGAATACCATTCCTATTCGCCTTCTGATATAAACGGGGTCTGTATCGTGATCATAGATGTCCTTATCGTCAACCAGTACTTTCCCTGAAACTTTTGCTTTTGGTACAACTTCATGCATCCTGTTAAGGCATCGGATGAATGTGGATTTTCCGCATCCTGACGGGCCAATGATGGCTGTTATCCCGTTTTTCTCAATGCCAATATCAATATCATGTAGTACCTGTTTAGCTCCAAACCATGCGTTGAGATTTCTTACAGTGATCTTATTCTGCATTTATTCTCCAATATTTACATTCCATATTTTCGTCGGGTTACAAACCTGACTCCAATATTCAAGACAAGTATCAGGATGATCAGGACAAGAGCCCCTGCCCACGCTTTAGCATGCCAGTCAGGATAGGGCGCTATTGCATATGTATAAATCTGTTCTGGCATGGTTGAAATTGGCTTATCCAATCGTTTAGCCCAGAACATGTTGCCAAAAGATGTAAACAACAGGGGTGCGGTCTCACCTGATATCCTTGCAATCGCTAATAGGGCACCTGTGATTATGCCACTTTTTCCTGTGCTTATAACGATATATAATGTTGTCTTCCACTTTGGTATTCCAAGCGCCAGGGAAGCCTCTTTGATCGAGCCCGGCACAAGTTTGAGGGATTCTTCAGTAGTTCTCGTAACAATGGGGATCATTAACACCGACAATGCCACCCCGCCTGCAATTGCTGAGAAGCTTTTGAAATAAAGAACGATGAAGGTATAAGCGAACATCCCTGCAACTATCGAGGGAGTGCCGGTGAGGACATCAGCAACAAAACTTATAAAACGTCCAAATCTGTTTTCCCCATATTCAGAAAGATAGACCCCCGATAGAATTCCTATAGGAAGGCCGATCAAGCAGGCGATCCCCACGACTATGAACGTTCCCTGGATAGCGTTTCCAAGCCCGCCGCCAGGTTCACCCACAGGTTTAGGGAGTTGTGTAAGAAAATCCAGATTTATGGCAGATATGCCGTTGATTGTTACCGTATAAAGGATACTCACCAAAGGGATTATGGCGATAACAACGCAGGCAGCGGACATGTTGGACATGATCCTGTCAATCAATTTTCTTCTATTCCATTTCATGCCCTTCCACCGCCTTCAACTCTTAATAGCTTCCACACTAAGATCCTGGCTGCAATATTGATTATAATTGATATCACCAGCAGCAAAAATCCGATCTCCATAAGAGAAGAGACATGGAGGTTTGAAGTAGCTTCTGAGAATTGATTTGCGATAACTGATGCCATGGTGTTTGAGGGTGAGAAAAGTGATCCTGATATCTTTTGGCTGTTCCCTATGACCATGGTCACTGCCATCGTTTCACCGATGGCACGCCCAAAACCAAGAATTACCGCCCCGAATATACCCGACCTGGCATAAGGCAAAACAGCGATCCATGTGGTTTCCCAGCCGGTCGCTCCTAGAGCCAGGGCACCTTCTCTCTGGTGTGTGGGCACGGTCATGATGACTTCCCTGGATACCGATGAAGTTATGGGAATTATCATGATTGCAAGTATAACGCCGCCTGTGAGCATGGAAAGACCGTACATTGGTCCCTGGAAGAGCGGGAGAAAACCAAGGTATGTTGAAAGAGGCGGCGCAAGATAGTCGCGGATGAATGGAGCGAGAATGAATATACCCCACAATCCGATAATAACACTCGGAATTGCTGCCAGCAATTCTATGATGAAAGATAGAGGAGTTCTCAATTTTTCAGGGGCAAGTTCCGAGAGGTATATCGCGATCCCAAGGCTGAATGGAACAGCTATGAGCAAGGCCAGGAATGATGAGACAAGAGTTCCGAAGATAAAAGGCAGGGCGCCAAATACCTCTTTGACCGGATCCCATGTAGAACTTGTCAAAAAACCCAGGCCAAAGGTATTTCTTGAAAGTCCTGACTCAACAAAAAGCTCCCTGAACAATAAAAATGCAAGGATCAGTATGCATAGAGCAAAGAAGCCGACAACAGCTTCAAAAATAAAATCGCCGGAGAGTTTTCTCCGGTTCATTCGGAAAAAAGACAATTTAGGTCGATCCATCTAAATTAGTGGTTGTCCGTTGTAGTTCATAAGTCTTATGGTTTTTTCATTAAGGCTTATGACGTCGTTCGGTAGCGGTACATAGAGAAGGTCGGAGGAATATTTCTGGCCATCATGCACAGCCCACCAGAGGTATTCTGCCAGTATTTTGCCTTTTGTCTGATCTGTCTGGTCCTTGTAAACAAGGAAATAAGTAAAGCTGCCAATTGGATATGAATTATCTCCTGCAGCATCCACAATACTCACTGAGGACCAGCTTGCATCGCCTGCGGGCAGTGCCGACACCGCCCCGGCAGCAGCGCTTGCAGTTGTTTCAAGGGTGGGTTCGATGAAATGTCCTGCTTTATTCTTAATATAAGCATATGAGATGTTCTGGTTTTTTGCATATGCCAGCTCGATATAACCTATTGAATAAGGGTTCTGGCTTAAGAGACCTGCAACACCTTCGTTACCTTTTCCCCCAAGACCCACTGGCCAGCTGACTGATTTACCTTTTCCAATTTTAGATTTCCAGTCCGGGCTGACTGTAGAGAGATAATCCGTGAACACGAAGGTTGTACCGCTTCCATCGCTTCTTTCCGTCACGATAATATCTTTTCCAGGGAATGTGATTCCAGGATTAAGTGAGACAATGTTAGGATCATTCCATTTTGTAATTTTTCCAAGGAAAATATCTGCGACCACATCGCCGCTCAATTTGACCCCTTTCTCTATGCCAGGTAAGTTGTACGCCACAACAACTGCACCGATGGACTCTGGTATCTGAAGGATCCCCGAAAGATTCGCAAATTCTTTCTCTGTAAGAGGTGCATCACTTGCGCCAAATTCCACCGTCTTTTCAGTAATCTGCTTTATCCCCGCGCCGCTTCCCACACTCTGGTAATTGATCTGGATATTCGGCTTTATCTTGTTGTATTCCGAACTCCATTTGGATATAAGAGGGTATGGAAATGTTGCCCCTGCACCGTTTAAGGTTATTTCGGTTGGCTGCTTACTTACGCATCCAGCTAAAAGAACACCCGCCAGAATAAAAATTATTAGTATATTTAGTATTTTTAATCGATTCATTTTGTTTTTTTCACCATTCGATATTTTAGCATCAAATATTATATAGCTTCTCCCAAGAATATATAGATACTATATAAAATCAGTATAATTTGAGCTATTTAATTACCACAAAGTTAGAACATGGTAAAATGCATACTATTTGTTTGCACAGGAGAATTCAGCAAGAAGTCAGATGGCAGAGGGTTTTTTTAATTTTTATAATAAGAATCCGGGATATGTTGGAATAAGCGCAGGAACACAGCCAGCAACATCAATAAAGCCATATGCCATTGAAGTTATGAAAGAAAAAGGGATAGACCTGGCAAAACAAAAGCCGAAAATGATTACTTGGAGTATGGTTCAAAAAGCTCATAGAATTTATACAATGGGATGTACCCAAGGTTGTCCTATTATACCACCAGAAAAAACTGAAGATTGGAACCTGGAGGACCCTGGTGAAAAATCAATTGAAAAAATTATAGAAATTAGAGATGCTATTGAAGAACGGATAAAGAGATTGATTTTGGATCTTCATTAGGCGATATTCAAACGTGCTCTGGCGAGTACCTGACAGCCAGTACCCTTATCACTCCAAGTACCAGTAACAGCGCCGAGAGAGCGAAAATAGTTTCATATCCGAATGATTTGGAGTAAAGACCGACAGTGACCTCACGCATAGTTATTAAAATCGTGACGTCGGTTATATCGGTGAGTTTAATTCTTTCGAGTTTCGAATAGTCTGCGAAGGTTTTGAAGAACTCAATTACAATAAAAAGCGTGAGAACATTAATGACTATTTTGTTAAATCCGCCATCAAGTGAGTCTATCGCAACAGTTCGAATATCAAGTAATATCCGCAGCATTCCTGCAATGAGAGCCAACAACAGTACATACAGTACGATTGTAACAATGGAATCAGTAATATTTTTGAAAATTTTAGGATGGTCTATCATTTAAAAACCATCATCAGAGCGAGTAAGAGAAGAAGAATTATCAGAAAAATTTCAATCTTATTCAAGCTCATTCTTTTTAGATAATTTGAGGATAAATGCAGATTCAATACTTTTCATCCCATGTTAACCAGTTTAGTTATTGATGCGGAGCCTATATGATATTCTTTAGCTATTGCGTGCGTTGCTTTTGCTAATGCATCCTGCGCATTCATTCCATTCAATACAAATTCCTCTCTTTTTTCACAGATATATGTCAGAATGTCCGATGTATTCATGATCTCAACTCTTCCTATTTGGCTGCAAATCCGCCTCGCAAGAACAGGTAAATTTCCTTATCTTCCTCATTCATTTCCGTAAATATCTCCTGGGGCGAATTATTCCGTGTGCCACAAGAAAGGGATTTTTTCGCAATTTGTTTCTTTTCTTTCATTTCTATCATCATATCGATATTCTACCCACAAAGTTATATAATTTGTCTCAATAATCTATATATTATACATAAAATCAGTATAAAATCGTTCTTTCAAACAAAGGTCTCACTTTAAACCTATTTGAACAGAACAGTTTATAAAAAGTTTAAAATTATGCAAACGGTATCAAAACCAGGAATTCATGCAAAAACTCGCGCCCTGCAGCGAGCGCAGCGACCGGGACGCATGTGTGGAGGAGTGGTGCGGAGATAAAATAATAGGATTTAACAATCACATATGATCGATTTGCATTTTTCCCATATGATTTTTGATAAACGGCATTATTTATATTTGAAAAACAATAGAACACGTAAAAGTGATTAGCTAATACGAATATGAGCAACATAGAAGAAGGTAAGCGATGGTTAAATCAGGGCGAGCGTGACCTTGGCGCCGCTATGGTTTTAATGGATAAGGAGTTCTATGAAAGTGCATGTTTCCATTCGCAGCAGGCGTCTGAGAAAGCTCTTAAAAGTTTACTTTTCATGAAAGGGCACAGGACAGTTGTAACTCATTCAAATCGGGAATTATACAAAGAAGTCAAAAAATTAATTCCGGAATTCAAAGACCTCAACAAGGCTTCGATGGAACTTGATAAGCATTATATTCCCCCACGCTACCCGGATGCGTTTCCATCAGGCTCGCCTTTTGAATACTATACAAGGGAGGATGCGGACAAATGCATAAAATATGCAGAATCGATATTAGCAGAAGTGAGAAACTTCCTGACAAAATAAAAAAGTTTGTTGAGATACTCGCTTCTAATATCCATATAAAAAAGGTCTACCTGTTCGGTTCAGTGGCTCGCAATGATTTTAATGAAGGCAGCGATATCGACCTTGCCATAATAGGTGATTTCAAGGAACGCTTTTTAGACCGTGCTGATAAAATTATTGAACAGACAGAGCTGCCGATAGAACCGCTGTGCTATACGGAACAAGAATTTGAGGAGATGAAAAGAAATGGCAATCCCTTTGTGACGGAGATTTTAAAGGGTAAAATTCTTTTCAATTCGGAAAGTTCCAGAGCTTGATAATTTTGTGAGAGATAATGCCAAAAGATAACAAAACCCAGGAATTCCTCAAGAAACTCGCGCCTTGCATCGATCGCAGCGACCTGTATGCATGTGTGGAGGTGGCGGCGCGGGTGGCAGGGTGCATGAATAGTTTAATGTTTAGTAATCATGTTTGTTAAATTGATTATTTATATAAGTTAATAGAAAGAAGGTTTTAAGAAAAATATACAAAAATTGTAAAACCTGAAATTTAAATGAGGTTATGCTATGTCGTATGTTAAAATCCAGCGCAGTATATTTCAGCCTATAGAAGATTTAATAAAAATTGGAGTATATAAAAATGAGCAGGAAGCCATATCTGCACTTGTCCATGATCAAGCCATGTTAAAAGTAGAGCATTATAGCAAGAAGATAAAAAAAATGGAACAGAAATATAATGCGGCTTTTCCTGATTTTGAAGCTAATATTAAGAAAACCGTAAATAAAGAAAATTTTGAAGAATGGGATGACTTTATCCTCTGGGAAAGTTACGTTAAAGCGCTTCAGTACTGGAGCAAAATGGCATGACCGTATCGCATATCATAACGATACTTTCAGCATGCGACTTTATAGATGACCTAAAAATAATCGAAATCAATATTGAACCCCCTGTTCAGTCTATTAAAGTAAGGGTGCTCCTTAAAAATGGTCTCATGCTTCAGATAACTGAAAGCATTGGAGAAGATTTCAGAAGATATTCATATCATCCTCATGATGGATATCTTATAATTAAACGGTGGGACAACGCCCCTCACTGGAAGAATGTCAGAACATACCCTTTCCATATGCATATAAAGGATCAGGAAGAACCTCTTGAATCGAAAGAGATGTTTGTGAGCGACGTTATTGCAGAACTGAAAAAGCTTGATTATGCCGAACGATAACAAAACCCAGGAATTCCTCCAGAAACTCGCGCCCTGCATTGAGCGCGGCGACCTGGACGCATGTGTGGAGGAGGCGGCGCGGGTGGCACGGGAGATGGGCGTGGGGGCGGAGGAGTTGCTCATATTTTTCAATGCAGATGTTGGGACGAAGAATATTAAAAAAAATAATTTTTCGGATATGCACCATAAAAAGGCAATCGAAGGATATAAGAAAAAAGAATCCAATAAAAACTATATGGAAATTATTCAGATTGTACACAAACATATGGCAGGTTAATATGAGTGAATTATTAATACAAATCCCAAAAGATATACCAGTATCTTCTCTAAAAAGAAAAATTGATGATTTGATACGAGAAGAAGAAATTCGGTGGGTTTTATTTGAGAAATGCAAAAAAGAACTTTCATTAGGTGAAAAAGAACTGGAATATCTCGAAATTGTAAGAGAAAAAGCATGGAAAGAAACAAAGAAAAAATACGGATTGTAATTGATACCAATATTTTAATGTCCGCTTTGATAAAAGACAATGCTTTTACAGAAAAATTATTAAAATCCGAGTTTCTTGATCTGTATTATCCCGAAGATGGATTGAATGAAATAGAATATTATAAAGATTATATTATTTCCAAACGAAATAAGTTTGCACAAATAAAAAGTTTTGAGTATGCATTGAAGTTTATCCTTGAATCTGTACAAATAATACCTTCTGAACTTTATTCCAGTAGGATAAGGGAAGCATATGAAATTATGAAAAATATCGATGAAAAAGACACACCTTTTTTAGCCCTTGCTTTGCAGTTAAATTGTCCGGTGTGGTCGAATGATCCACATTTAAAACAGCAGAAAATTGCAGTGGCTTATACCACGGATGAAATATCAAGACTTTTGAAAACTGCATCCTTATTCAACGATTAAAAGGGTGACAGAATAATGAATAATAATACCGAAGAATTCCTCCAAAAACTCGCGCCCTGCATCGAGCGCGGCGACCTGGACGCATGTGTGGAGGAGGCGGCACAGGTGGCGCAGGAGATGGGCGTGGGGGCGGGGGAGTTGCTGAGGTTATCTGCAGAAGAGGGAAGGAACAGCAGATACGGTTTTGCCTATGTGATTGCGCTAGCAGCGGCGCAAAGTTTGGGAGGAATAAATAAAGCGATTGCATATTATAATGCAGCACTTGCAGCGAATTATATTGGAAAATTGAAAGAGACCGAACAATATTATAAAAAAGCAATCGAAATTAACCCGAATTATGGTGAGGCGCGCTCCAACTATGCATCTCTACTTAAAGAACATAGTAGGAAATCTGAAGCTGAAGACCAATACAAGAAAATAACAGACCCAAAGTATATCTTTGCGCACATAGATTACGCAGATCTTTTGATAGAAAAAGGACAGTTTTCTGAGGCTGAGAATCAGGCAAGAATTGTGCTTCAAGTTGCGCCAGAAAATCCCTATGCGTATATGATCCTGGGCAATATCCTAACAGAAGAAGATTTTTTTGAAGAAGCAATTAAAGAGTATCAAGCCGCATTAAAAAATTCAACTTCAATGATGGATTCTGAAATCTCAGAGATTCACAACAAACTCGGCTGGTTATATGGAGAATTAAAACAATATAAGAAAGCCCAAAAAGAATTTAGAAAAGCATGTAAGCGTGACTCTATGAATGTGAAAGCCAGACGCAACCTTAGAAAGCTTCGCAAATTAAAGATTGAGACAGAAATCTCCACTATTCAAATATTCCTTGGAATAGTTCTTTTACTTTTGTTATTTTTACTCTATATAATTTTTTGGATTAAAAGGTTTTCAGAGATGGTGTTTTTTGCACAAATTGACATTTTGATTGCCTTGTTAATTTACATATTTTTATATCCTAATATTGAAAAAATTAAAATTGGCGCCACTGGAATTGAGTTTGAAAAAAGTCCGGGTCGCACTAAAAGCCAGTCCTCAGGGTTCGAGTCCTAATCCTATGACTCCCCCCACCCTCCCCATCCTCGACAACCACATGCACCTCAACCCCGCCGGGCGCTGCCTCGACGCAGTCCGCGAATTCGTGCGCGCTGGCGGCACACACCTCGTTCTTGTCTCCCTGCCCCCCTGGTCACTTGGTATCGATATCAATGCGCCTGATGATTACAGACAGGTATTTGATAAAGTCCTGAGAATCGCAAAGCGCGCAGAAGAGGCAGAAAAAGTAAAGGTCTTCGTGATCCTTGGTGTGCATCCTGCTGAGCTCACAAAATACTACGGGCGCCTCGGACTTGAGCTATCGATTGAAATAATGAAAGGTGGGCTTGAAATTGCGCGCGAATATGTTGTAGAAGGAAAAGCCATTGGATTGAAATCCGGGCGTCCCCATTATGAGGTTGAAACCAAAATATGGGACGCCTCAAATGATATTATGCGCTGTGGCTTTGAACATGCCAGAGATGCAGGCTGCGCCATCCAGCTTCACACCGAAAGCGCGACCGAAGACGGGATTTCGGAAATCGCAGGGATCGCACGAAATGTGGGATTGACGCCGGAAAAGGTGGTCAAGCACTTTTCACCGCCTATGGTCACACTCTGCGAAAAGGCTGGAATTTTCCCAAGTGTCCTTGCGAGTGAAAAGGCGATCGAGACAGCGCTGTCAGAAGGCACGCGTTTTATGATGGAAACGGATTACATCGATGACCTGGATAGACCTGGTTCAGTACTTGGGCCGAAAACCATTCCAAGACGAACAAAACAGCTCATTGAAAAATGGGGTGAGGATGTTTTCTGGAAGATTCATAAAGAGAATCCGGAAAAAGTGTATGGCGTGGAGATTAACTTATAGAAAAAAAGTGCGTTTCTATAAAGAAGTATTCCAATATACTTTGTTTTTGCACTGTTTCTACCTCTCATGGAAAAATCTTTCCGTTAATTTAATGTTATCCTCTTATAATTAAACACACTCGATATGACTCGTGATTATCTCACTATTGATGATATTAGTACAAAAGGGAAAACGGTTCTATGCAGGCTTGATCTTAATTCGCCGATGGACCCGAATGGAACCATACTTGACGACAGCAGGTTCAGAAGCCACATCCTGACACTTAAGGAGCTTGAAGATTCAAAAGTTGTGATCCTGTCCCACCAGAGCCGTCCCGGAAAGAGTGATTTTACAACAATGGAGCCTCATTCCAGGATATTATCCAAATTGATGAAGCGTAATATAAATTATATAGATGATATTTTTGGTTCAAATGCTATTGATCGGATCAAAAAAATGGAAAAAAGCGACATCATCATGCTTGAAAATACCCGCTTTTATTCAGAAGAATCGCTTGAACGCACACCAAAAGATCACAAAAAAACCCATATGGTAAGGCGCCTTGGAGCAGTTTGCGATATATTCATGAACGATGCTTTTTCAGTTTCCCACAGGTCGCATCTTTCAGTGACTGGCTTCACAGAAACCCTGCCAAGCATAGCCGGAAGGGTCATGGAAAAAGAGATAGATTCCCTGAACAAGGGAATGTCTTGCAGTGAACGTCCATGCATCTATGTTCTTGGAGGAGCCAAAGTTGATGATTCTATCAAGGTCACAAAGAACGTGCTTGAGCGGGGATGTGCAGACAGGGTCCTTGTCACAGGAGTAGTAGCTAATGTTTTTCTTGCGGCTGCGGGAGTTAATATTGGGAAATCGAATATCGGTTTCATTGAAAAACAGGGCTACTTATCCCAGATCGGTATAGCAAAGGAACTACTCCTGCATTTCCCGAATAATATAGGGCTTCCGGTGGATGTTGCCTTGAATAAGGCTGAAGAGCGTGTGGAAGAAAAAGTCAGCAACCTGAAAACCGAATTTCCCATCCACGATATCGGCATCGAAACAATGGTACAATTCTCAAGAGAGATCAGCAACTCCAAAACGGTAGTAATGAACGGGCCTGCGGGAGTATTTGAAAATGAAAAGTTCGCACTCGGAACTCGTGAACTCATAAAGGCAGGGATGAAATCAGGTTTTTCTGTTATCGGAGGCGGGCATATCGCAGCAGCGGCTGAACAAATGGGCGCTTCAAATAAGTTCTCCCATGTAAGCACCGGCGGAGGAGCCTGCATTGATTTCCTGGCTGGTGAAAAATTGCCCGGAATTGAGGCATTAAAAGATGCTGCAAAAAAATACAGGAAAAAATAACGTCCAGGGTTTTGATTTTACAGGCAGCATGGATCTGCTTGTGGATGATATTGTAAAAACGCACCC
>JAPZAP010000049.1 GCA_027460585.1 Candidatus Methanoperedens sp.
GAAAAAATGACGGCTTGAATGATGCCATTTTTGTTCTTATGGATGGTCTGGAGACCTCCATGAAACGAATTTATGGACTCTTCAACCGCCTCCGAATATGCATTTTCATCAAAACCCTTTTTTATGAGTCATATAAACGGAGCCAGAAACCTTATGGAATAGTGGACAAATGAAGAAAGTTTGTCTTTTCGAACATAAAAATATATCAACAGGACAAACATTCCTATACCCAGCAATAAAGAGAATAGAAGCGCAATCAGTTCCCATATTCCGAGTCTCAATGAAGGGTCGAAAAATAATAATCCCAAACCGAGAATGCTCAGGACCAGGAATGGGAACATGTTAAGCATCCTCTGTGACACAACCCCGGCGAAACATTCTGCTTTGCTCATACCTGTCTCCTTTCCCAGAAGCATTGCCTTGACAGGCTCTCCTCCTGATCCGAAAGACGGAGTTATATTGCTGACGAACGCCCCGATCATATAGAACTTGAATAATTTGAAAAAACTAATTTCTGTACTGGAAAGCAATTGCCAGGTTTTTGTAAAAGCAATGAGATTAAATAGATTAAATATAAGGACGAGAAGGATGAGAGGTTTATTTACATTCCCCAACAAAGAAATAAGTTTTGATGGACCGATTTGATTTGTAAAGACAGTAAGAATTATTACGCCTATGATTATTACGAATAAGATATTTCTTTTTCTGAACCGTTCCATTTTATCAACTCTGATAGGATTCATCCTAATTATAGCAATTGTGGTACAGGAAAAGGAATATTCGAACTTTCATTACAAATACCTGTGAGCATCAAAAAAATGTTCTTCGCTCACGTTCATACGAAACTCAATGCCCTCTCCCCGACTTAGATATTAAATATCTCAACTTTAGTATCTTTAAATTTTTTTCTATGTCTATGCACAAATTTGGCCATTGAGTATAATGTCTTGAAAGATGTTTTAAACTTGCTTTTTCCTCCTATTCTAGGAATACACGGTATTGGAAATTCCAAAATTTTCATTTTGTTTATGGACATTTTCAGTTCCATTTCCAGCTCAATGCCAAAATCAGTTGTGTCTAATTGTAACCTGTACCAGGTTTCTTTTTTCATTACCCTGAACCCTGTTAACGGCTCGGAAGTATTAAACCGGTTAGAAATTCCCTTTAATATGAAAGGGAAAAAAACATGATCTGTCCACATAACAATATCAGAATATGCCCCATCTTTTTTTAGATTATGACTCCCCACACACACATCATACTCATCAAGTTTATTTATGAAAAATGGCAGATTAGAAACATCATACGTACCGTCCCCATCAATAAAAACAATAATATCGCAAGTCGCGTTTTCAACTCCGGTTTTCATTGCAATCCCTTTACCTTTTCTTTCTTCCGATATTACTTTAACATTGTTCTTGAAAGGGAGCAAGCCAAATTCTTTATTATTATAAAGCTCCTGAGATAATGCAATTTCTCTCGTATTATCTGTTGACAATCCGTCAACTACTATTATTTCATAATTTTCATCTAACGACTTAATATCATTAATTGTCTTTTCTATGCCTTTCTCTTCGTTTAGAGTTGGTATTATTATACTTGCTTTCATATTTTTAGTTATATTTATATAATATTTTTCAAAGTCCCATCATTGCTTAAAATGTGTTACACTATCTCAAACATTAAAAATTTATCGAAAATCCACCGGGAATTTCAAAATCCCAGGGCTCTTAGATACGGACAGATCTTTCCGGGAAAATTCAGAAAGCCATCCGAATAATCTGGCATTATCACTTTTTGGGAATGGTCATAAACGATAAATACCGTTTTGGCATATGTACGAATAAATAGTTGGGAAGGTAAAAATCATTCATTATCACTCCTATCAATAGCTTCCCAACTATTTTTTTTTGATTGTTAAGGAAGACCAAAAATGTAGTACTATTCCAACCACCTTATTATTTCTTCAACAGTCCATCTTTTGATTCCACAATTATCAAAATGTCCATCATTACTGAAAATCCCATCATTCTCTATTGATAAAGCAAGCGCCACAAATTCTGAATCTTTTATATCGATTTTTTCCATGATGTTCTTTGCTTTTTCAAGGTTCTTTGAAAATGCTGCTTTTTTAACAATCTCCACTTTGTTCAAGAGATAAAAAAGTGTGAAAAAAACTTCCTTCTGGCTTAAACCAGTTTTCTTACAGAGAAGCTGTTTATGTTTCAGCAATTCTATCAGAACCAGTTCAGGCAGGTAAAATGTGATCTTATCTGTCAGGAGTATATCCCTGATCGTGGATTTCTTACTTATCAGCGCTGAGATTATGATGTTGGTATCAAGCACCAATCTCAGTCTTATAATACTTTTCAAATAAATCACGCTTGATCAAACTATCTATTTCTTCAACATCTTCTTCTTTCAGTTTGCTTTTTGCAAGTATGGATTCCACTATTTCCCGTTCGTTCATGAAGAAGAGAATATCCTTGACCAACTTTTCATTCCAGTTCATAAACCGAAATTTCTTCATTTCTTTTGCGATATCGTTTGGAATGTCAACAACTAATTCCGTCATATTATTCAATATCTCATTAGATTTGAGACGTTATATAGATTTATATGGGTTTTTCTTCATTGATTTTCTTTAGATAGTTCTTAAGGTAGTCTTCTGTGTCCTTTTTAGCCCACTTATATTTTCGTTCATCCGATATTTTTATAAATTCATTAAGGACATCAACTACCTTTTGTGTCACTACATCATCTTCGAATTTTTGTGCATGCGCTGCCTTCCCAACTTCTACCAAAGCACTTGATGCTTTACTGATTACATAATCGAGTCCCTGTTCGCCCGAAGTCATTCCAATTTTTTCTAGAGATTTTATTGATATATTTGTTGTATATTCGAGTTTTTGTTTTGCTGCTATTTTTCCAACTTTTTCAAGAGTTTTTACTGCATCCACGGTTGCATTTTTGAGTTTTTGTTGCGCCGTAACTTCCCCAATCCACCCGAGGGCCTCGGCGACCCACGTTGCTTCAAGGTTTTGTTCTGTTGCAGCAATTCCAACTTTTTCGAGTGAAAACGTTATCCATCGTATTGCATTTATGAGCTTTTGTTCAGCCGCCACCATCCCAACTAACCCTAATGATTCTGCAGCGTGCCATGTTGAATCTGGTAGTTTTAGTTTTGCAGCAATTATTCCAATTTTGCAAATGTTAATTGTTACTTCGAAGGTAGATTCTTCGTCCTTTTTACTTGCAGCCAATCTTCCAACTCTGGTTAGGTGATCAAAAAGATACTTTGAGATTTTTTCATCTTCATTGTTCTTAATAGTCTCATTTTCGAAAATATATACGGTACTTTCTCCGATAGCTCTCAATCCATCTTTTACCGTCTCATAGTCATATTTCATTAAAGCGCTGCGAACTATATCAATAACAGGCAGAATCGGGTCATTCTCAACATCAATAATTGGTAAGAATTTCTTATCGATAGTCTCTTCTCCAATGGCAGATAGAATGTTTTGTTTTGTAATTTTTATTGCTAGCATATTGATAACTGTGGACGGTTTCAGCATCTCAAACATCTTCCACATATACGGCACCAGAGCCACAAATGCAAAAACACCAAGATAATACGAAAACGCAATTTGCCCCTCAAGATTCGACAGCCTTCCCACCTGCGGATTCTCAATCATCTTCAGCACACCCAGCCCATAAAAAATAGCAATCCCGTAAATCCCCATCAGTATCCACAAATCCGGCGCCTTCCTGAATACCTCAATAACCCTCGCCGAATACGACTGCGCAGCAAGTTGCACCGCCACGAGGCTCAAAGTAACAACAAGCGCCACAATTGCAGCTTCACTCTGAATCAAGGCGCTGAGCATGTATCTGGCGCTGTCAACGTCAGTGTGCAGAATGTTATCAGAGAGGACAAAACTAAAGGCCAAATATCCAATGATGAAAGGAATGAGGTAGAACGCTATGCCATACAGCCAGTTTTTTAATATCGGCTTGTAAGATTCATACCAGTTTTTTAATTTCTCCTTGTAAGATTCATTTATCTTCATGTCAACGAATTAGAACAGTTTCAAAGATTTATAAAACTATTGAAAAGCTTGATGTGCTATATGGTCAATATTAAGATAGAAGTATAATTATGGATGTTCTTGCTATCGTTAAGAAAAATAAGACTTTCCTGAAAGAAAGATTCGGAGTCAAAAAAATTGGAGTTTTCGGCTCAATGGTGAGGGGAGAGGCTAAGGAGGAAAGCGATGTTGACGTGCTGGTGGAGTTTGAGAGAACCAAAAAAAGTTTTGACAACTTTATGGAACTGAGCTTTTTCCTTGAAGATCTTTTTGGAAAAAAGGTTGATTTAATCACCACCAGTGGTTTGGACAAATATGTTCGCCCCTATGTGGAGAGGGAGGTTGTCTGGTGTGAAAAGTGATGAAGTTTTTATAAAACATATTCTCGATGAAATTGGATTTCTAAAGACGCATAGCAGAAATTTAGAGCTTGAAAACCTCATGAAAGATGAAATTTTGAAACGGGCTTTTCCAAGAAGCATAGAGATTATCGGCGAGGCAGCTAAAAACATTTCTGATCCATTAAAAGAAAAATACCCTGATATTGAATGGAAGAAAATTGCAGGTATGAGAGATAAATTGATCCATGCATATTTCGGAATTAGCTGGGATATAGTCTGGGATGTTATACAAAATAAGCTTCCAGAGATCGAAAAAAGCTTTAAAACTCTAAAAGAAAAAGAATTTGATTGAGGAAATTACCTTTTTTCCTCCACCCTCGCCGAATACGACTGCGCCGCAAGATGCACGATAATTAAGCTCGAAATAACAACAAGCACCAAGCTCCCAGGGAGTTTTGGTGTTTGTTTTATTGCACCACTTACCCAACCTTCTCCCTCACCATCTCCACGCCCTTCTCCAGCGCCTCCTCAATCTTGCTCGCATCCGTGCCTCCGCCCTGCGCTATCCCCGGTTTCCCGCCCCCGCCGCCGCCCACGAGTTTTGACATCTCGCGAACGATTGCGCCTGAATTCACACCCAGCTTCTGGGCGCGCGCGCCTGCCGCCACAACGATCTTAACGCCGCTCTTATCGCTTGCCAGGATGGCCACAACATCGTCGTTCTTGCTGAACTCTGTTGCTACTTTGATAAGCTCCTCCACATCAGCATGAGGAATCTTCTTTGCGAGCACCTTCAAACCATTGACATCAACGGCATCGCCCATCATCGCCTTCACTCTTGCTTCCGCAAGTTCGGCTTTCAGGCGCTCGTTCTCTTTCTTGAAGTCTTTCCATTCCTCGAAGAACCTGTTCACCGTATCCGGAAGCTGCTCAGGCGAAACCCGAAGAGCCTCAGAGGCTTTATTTAAAAGGTCATCCCTTTCCTGGAGGCGTTTTATGGCAGCTTCTCCTGCTGAGAATTCTATGCGTTCAACTCCGTCCTGTATCCGTTCTGTTTTGAGAAGCTTGATCGGGCCAATGAATCCCGTATTTGAAACATGCGTTCCGCCGCAGGCTTCCACATCGTTCCCCACGCGAAGGATACGGATATCCTTGCCTGGAGGCACACCTCCCTGGTAAAGCACAAACCCGTAACGCTTCTCCGCCTCGATACGATCCATCCAGTCGATATGCACAGGCAGGTTTTTCATCACTGACCTGTTCGCCCGCAACTCTATCTCTTTGAACTCATCCTCAGAAATTCGTTTAAAATGCGTAAGGTCAAGCCTTGCGCGGTCAGTTGATTTCTGCGCGCCTGTCTGCCAGATGTGCTTGCCAAGAACTGATTTTGCAGCCTCATTCACGATATGCGTGGCAGTATGGTGGCGCATGTGCGCCAACCGCCGCTCCCAGTCGAGAATGCCTTTGACAGTGTCTCCTTTCTTGAAGCCAAAATCAGAATCGGTTTCATGCACTATGACGCCATTTAAACTCTGGACATCCGTGACATTTGCGACATAATCGTTAACTGAAAGCGTGCCATGATCCGCAGGCTGGCCTCCGCCTTCTGGATAGAAAATTGTCCTATCCAATACGATATTTTTTTCGATAACATCAAGAACTGTAGCCTCAAAATCTGATTGTTCGGGATATTCATAATACAGTTTTCGCGTCTGTGGCAAATCAAGTTTTAGCGCCTTATCCTCATCTTCTTCGGCTTTGCTGTGTTTCTTTGCTACAAGTGAATAGAAAGTATCGGGAAGTTCAATATCTATACCTATTTCTTTTGCCACTTCGCGCGTGATCTCTGGCGGGATGCCATGCGTATCATATAACTGAATGATCTCTCCAAGCGGCATTTTCTCCTTCTTTTCCTTGAAATGCTGCGCGGTCTTCCTTACCAGTTTTGTTCCACGCTCGATAGTGTCTGCATATTTTTCCTCTTCAAGCCCCACGATCTCCCTAATGGTATCGAGGCGTTCCTTGAATTCCGGATATTCGGGGAAGTTCCGTATCTGCATTTCGATTATCTCAATAAGTGGTTCCCTGATCTCCAGTTCCTTCATCAGGCGGAGCGTCCTGCGAAGCACAAGCCTTGCAAGATATCCTGCTTTCACGTTTGACGGGATTATACCGTCACCCAGCATGAATGCGAGGCATCGGGTATGATCCGTAATGGAATAAACGCTCTCAACCGGCACCATTATCCTCTGGAGTTTTTCAACGGTCGTTCCAATGCTATCTGCTACTTTCTTTCGAAGCTGAAGGAGGTTCGCCTGGCCGCTGATATCCATGACCCCTGCCATTCTTGCATTTTGTGAGAAGATCTCTGCGTATTCCGGATTATCGATTGCGTGTTCAATACCCGCAAGATCCATTAGTTCGTTCACGATCTTCGGGAACACGGCATCGTATATCGTGGGTGAGCCTTTGGATGCCCACACGAACCTCTCAAGACCGTATCCGGTATCGACGATGTAATTGTCCATTTTTTCGTATGAATCGCCTTTTATATCAATTGAGCCGCCCTTTGTTTGTTTTAAGTCCATGAAAACAAGGGTTGCAAGTTCAAGCCCTCCCACCATCACTTCAACGCTTGGACCTGCATTTCCTCCACCTGCCCATGGCGCTTCCTTATAAGTGACAGCGTCCAGGTCAAGACCCAGGCTTTTCAGGAGGCTGTCGCACAACTCAACAGTCCTGTCCTTCCAGTATATTTCCTCTCCGCGTTTATTAAAACAATGATGAGCCATCATCTCAAAAGTGGTGAGATGACGTCCGCTCCTGCCGACTGCGTCAAGATCATCAAGACGTATGCAGGGCTGCGATATCGTAAGAGGGTTTGCTGGCGGCGGGACAAGTCCTGAAGTCACAAAAGGCTGGAAGTCCGCGATCGAAGCGATAGTAAGATAAATGTCATCTCGCCAGCGTGCGATAACAGGATAGCGACTCACGCGCGTATGCCCGTGCTTCTCGAAAAATGACAGATATGCTTCCCGCATCGAGGATATGTCGTACTCTTTCTTGAAAACGGGTGCTCCTATGAATGAATATGAAACGCAGGGCGGATCTCCGCAAAATTCAGTTTCAGCATCCCTTGTCCAGAAATTCTTGCCGCATTTGGGGCACTGTTTTCGTACAAATCCGTTCTCTTTGAAATAATCAAGCTGGTACTCGTCCATAATATCTGGGGCTATTTATTGTAAAGGGAATAGATAACTATAACGTAAAGATTCCAGGTAAGAATCGAGAAGCAATTGCATTAGCGTCTATGAGCAAGGAGACTCTGTTTTCTTCTGGAAAAAGGAATATTTGCATGGATAATTAACAATTGAAGAACATGCTGGGTTATGGGCGTGGTTGTTTGGGTTGAAGACATAGTATTCGTCAAAACGAAGGGAACACGGATGACACGGATTCGACGGATTTTCACGGATTTGGGGTTTCTGGCAAGATTTTTATTGAATTGTTATAATAAAGCTATCTACTGATCGAATTTCGAGAAAAAATGAGATAAAAAGATGTACTTATTTAAAATCGCTTATTAAAATGTAAAGTTAAGTAAAATCCTTTCTTTGAGATTTTTTTCTCGCTCTATAACCAAAGCCTGTTTAATTTGAAAAGAATATAATTTTCCGTGATATGCGTCAGGCGTTTTTATATCATTAAGAAATATTCTATAACCTGATGCTATTCTTAACAAAAATAAATAGTATTTTTATGTCAGAAATTAAAATTAAAAGATTAACTAAAAGAGGTGTATTTGAAGAGAACAGAGAGATTATTAATTTGTTCAGTAAAAAGATAATAAAAATTGTTAGAGATAAACGAAGGAAATCAAGTGTTAATTCAATAATATATGAACGTATTTTATTCCATATTTTGCACTGAATTTTAGTCATTCACCATAACAATATATGTTTCCCCTATATAAAGAAAAGTTGCATTTATAAGTAATTCGATTTCATTCGACAGCAGCCAATGCATTAGAAATTAAACATTTACACAAAAGTTAACGATAGTCTGTTTGAACGAGCGCATTTCAGAACTGTTCTATTCATATCATTTATCTCTTGCCATAGCATCCGCTCCAAAGCGTATTATAATAAACTGATTGGAGCGTTCGGGATTGACATACTGTTCCAATTACTGCCTTCAGATAATCTTAATCGCTATACCCCGCAGCTTTGCTGCGATTGGGAGCTTCATTGTGGACAAGCGCAAAAAAGTATATAAAGAAATGGCAAAAAGAATAAAGGGATTGTGAGATATTCCTGCATGGTGCCATAATTTATATGGAGATAATTATCGATTTTATTGAATCCCTATTTAAACTTGAAGGGGAGCGGCTGCAAAAGATCAATATCGATGCGAGATAGCTATTATGTAAAAAATCAACTTGATTCCTTCAACATCCCGATCACAGTCAGGAATCGTTTAACTATTGCTTCATCAGCAAGTTTGAGGAGCGTTTGCTTGTCCTTCGTTCCACTGAAAACTCCAAGGGGTATTTGCGCCCCTGCCAGCATGGCATGGCCTCCTGCTTTATCGGGGCCGAAAGCGTCAGCCAGGATCTTTCCAATATTTATCCTGTCATCACGGCTCCGACCTGAAATATATATTGTATCTTCCCCAAGACCGAAAATGAGTGTAGTTGTAATTCCTTCAAGAGACAAAAGATAATCAGCCGCCTGGGAAAGTGTATCCCTGTCGCGGATAGTTCCCACGTTTGAGATAAGGTAACTGCCTTTTATCTGCCTGTTCTTTATGGCTTCACCAAGGATATCAATTGATTCTGTGGATTTTGACGGTGTCTCAAGCCTGTTGAGTATATCCTGGTTCGCCAGGGGAAAAAGGTAAGCAGCAGCCGTGAGATCTGCGGGGTCGGTATTTCTCTTGAAATCATCCGTGTCAACTTTAATGCCGTATAAAAGGGCCGTCGCCAGTTCTGTTTTTACAGGTATCTCAAGTTCCTGCAAATATTTCGTCATTATGGTTGCAGTTGCGCCCATGTTCGGCCTGATGTCTTTGTACTCTGCCTCCACATCTTCGATATTTGCCTGGTGGTGGTCTATAACAATGCTGACCTTCGTTTCCGGCGGAAGCAGATTATTCACACCGGGGGCGGAACTTTCTATCATTGCGATCTTCTTATAATCCGAAGCCTTAAAGGCATTCGGGTGTATCATTTCAACATCAAGAAGGTTCACAAAAGCCTTATTTTCATGATGCCCTATCTCTCCTTTATAAAGTATATCTGCCTTTACCCCCACACTGTTCGCGATTTCCTTCAATCCCATGGCGCTTGAGATCGCATCTGGATCAGGATTATCATGAACAATTATCGCCAGTTTTCCATCCCCAACCGTATGTATCAATCTTTTTAAATCCTGGGCCAGCTTTACTGATTTCATTTTTTCGATATATTGCACTATGGCGGAAGCAATTGCCTTTACAGGAAGATTTGAGGGAAGAACAGCAAGGTCTGATCCGGCGGCTTCCATTTCTTCCTTCTGCTGGTAATTGTTGACCCTTGTAACGATCTGCGCATTGGGTGCTTCTTTGCGTATGAAGATCAGGGCTTTCTTATTTGCTTCAATATCCGAACTCATTATAAAAACAGATTCGATATTATGGATATCAAGACCCAAAAGAACTTCAGTATCGCCGATATTACCCTTTATTGCATTAAGGTTTTGTTCTTTGAGAGTATCAACTTTTGTAGAATCATTATCCACAAGGATGATATTTTTTCTCCTTGTTTCAAGCTCTTTTGCAAGAGCAAGACCAATACCTCCGCTGCCAAGAACTGCGTACATAGCTTTGATCGGTTTCAATTCACCTGAGTTCTCCTCTATATGAAAGCCTCCTGTCTTGCTCTATATTAAGTACAATGTATTAAAATGCATTGTCACTTTAATCAAATGATCGACCTTTTCCAGCCGAAAACGCTTTTCCATGAGAACATCGAACACATACACCCTCTGCTGTAATACACCTTGAACAAACCAAACTCCCACACAGCATGCATGTATACAGCTTTCCCGGACGTCCACAGATACTGCATACTCCTGTCACTTCCATAAACGTCCTCTTATATATTAAAAAATATTAAAAATTAAGAAGCCTGGAATGGAACATAATATTCTTCTATCATCCATGTTTCAAGTGCTTCAATTCCCTTCTTCCCTACATTTTTCATCAATTCAGGTCGTTTTTGTTGGATTTCTGATATTTTCTTATTCATTTATATCAATGGCATCCTGTCAGGATGACAGTCTCCGTTCGAAATGAGGCATTATAAGCATTTAAACTTATCGATTCGTCGATCATTGAAGACAAATCTGTGGACAATTTATATGACATCCGATTTTTCGATACTAAAAAAGCTTTAAATAGTAATAGAACGACTAAAATAGCGGAGGCTGTTTATGACTAGAGAAGATTTGCTTGAAAAATTAAAACTATCACGCCCGGCAGTAACTGTGGTCGGCCTGGGCGGCGCTGGCTGTAACATAACAACATGGATATCAGACAAGAAACTTGCCGGAGGCAAGATCATCGGAGCAAATACCGATGCGAACCACCTCAATTCGATGACAAGGGCCGATAAGGTCATGCTGCTCGGTGAAAAACTGTGCAAAGGTCATGGATGCGGTGGATACCCGGAAAGAGGCGCACAAGCTGCGAACGAGAACCTTGCAGAAATAAAGGAAGAATTAAAAGGCACTAATCTTCTTTTCCTTGTTGCAGGTCTTGGTGGCGGATCAGGCACAGGCGCAATACCTGTTTTTGCAGCCGTGGGAAGAGAAGTTGGCGCTCTTACCATTGCATGTGTAACCATCCCATTTACCATTGAAATGACGCGCCGTGAAAAAGCGCGCGAGGCTATAAAGTCACTTGCGGAAAATTGCGATTCAATAGTTGTCATTGACAACTCAAAACTCAGGGAAGTAGCAGGGAACCTGCCACTGAAAGAAGCGTTATCTGTCGCGAATGCGCTTGTGGGTTCATTCGTCAAGAACATAACAGATACCATCACCCAGCCAAGTCTTGTGAACCTTGATTACGCTGACCTTCGGGCTGTAATGGAACGCGGCGGCATTTCCTCAATAGGGATAGGCGAGGGTGACGGGGCGACACGCGTTGAAAAAGCGGTATCCCAGGCTTTGGCAACACCCTTGCTCGACATAACCGACATCTCCACTGCATACGGTGTGCTCATCCACATAGTGGGAGGCGAGGACATGACCCTTGAAGAAGTAGCCATAGCGGGAGAGCAAATAATGGATAAGATCCCCAACACTAAACGAGTTATCTGGGGCGCCAAAGTTGACCCCGGGCTTGCAGGAAGAGTGAGGGTAATGGCAGTGATCACAGGAGTGACATGCCCATTCCTTAGCGGCATACCAAAACCTGTTGCTGCGCCTGCCCCTACAATTCCGAAAGAAGTGGCAAAACCACTGCGCCAGGCAATGGAACATATGGTAGAAGCGTTGCCGCAAGAAACAATCTCAAGAGCTGCTGTGTTCAGCAGGGAAAAATAGGAGTTATACTCCTGTTTTTTCGAGTCATTTTTTATTTTTTTAACGTTCTAAATTAAAATTCTGTTTCACTATTTTAAGAGCGCAATAATTCCCGCACATTGTACATGCTTCTTCATCATTCGGCGAGCGGCTGTCCCTTACTGATCGTGCATATTTGGGGTCAATAGCGAGTTCATACATCCTGTCCCACTGGAGGTCGCGCCTTGCGCGTCCCATATCAAGGTCTCGCTGCCGATCCTTATTCTTTACCATATCGCCTATGTGCGCCGCGATCCTGGCGGTAATGACCCCCTGCTTTACATCATCTACATTTGGAAGGGCAAGATGTTCAGCCGGGGTAACATAACAGATAAAATCAGCCCCATAAGCACTCGAAAGGGATGCGCCTATTGCTGCCACGATATGGTCATATCCTGGCGCTATATCGGTAACAAGCGGCCCAAGCATATAGAAGGGTTTCTCACCGCTTAAACGCTTCATGAGTATTACATTGGCTTCTATTTCATCAAGGGGAATATGACCCGGTCCCTCAACAATGGTCTGGACACCTGCTGCGTGCGAAATATCTGATAATTCAGAGTTCATGATAAGCTCCTGAATCTGTGCCCTGTCCGTAGAATCATGAACGGCTCCGGCGCGCATGCCATTCCCCATACTGAGTGTTACTTCGTGTTCTTTCATTATCTCAAGCAGGTAATCGAATTCGCTGTAAAGTGGGTTTTCTTTTTCATTGTGCAGCATCCATGCGGTCATGAAGGCGCCGCCACGTGAGCACAGACCTCCGAAACGACCCTGTTTTTTTAGCCGCTCGACTGTGAAAAGGTTAATTCCAGTATGGATCGCCATGAAATTCGTTCCGAGCTTTGCCTGCCCGGCAGTGACCTTAAAGAGCTCGTCCTCTGTCATATCCACAACTGAACCATGTTTACGAATAGCTTCGATAAACGCCTGGTAAAGAGGCACGCTTCCCACAGAAAGAGTTGTGGAATCGATGACCTTTTTCCTGATATCAAAAAAATCCCCGCCCGTTGAAAGTTCCATGAGCGTGTCCGCGCCTGTGGCTTCTGCGACTCTTGCTTTCTCGATTTCCATATCAATATCAATGATGTCGGATGATGTGCCGATGGAGGCATTCACTTTTGTTCGAAGTCCCTTCCCGATGCCGCATGGTTTTGTGTAGCGATAGGGGCTGACTGGGATCACTATGCGCCCGGTTTCTATGCCGCGCCTTACAAATTCGGGTTCAACGCCTTCTGACTCGGCTACTTTTTTCATTTCTTCGGTTATATTGCCGTTTTTTGCTTCACTGATAAGACTCATAAAAATTACCGGCTTTCGAAATGTGAGGCTTATATTTAAAAGTGTTCAATCAAAAAAATTGATTTTGACTCAAGTAAAGTTGATTAGAGTTAGAAACCAAATAATTCAAACCATCTTTGCGGACTTTGCGCTCTTTGCGGTGAAAAAAATCATACACCGCAAAGGACGCAAAGAGCGCAAAGTATTCGGGTATCTGTAAAATAAATTAGGTTCTTGTCAATAACTCTCCGCGCACGATTGTCACAGCCTGCCCACCAAGATAAACACGCTTCTCACCTACTCGAACACGCACGACCCCACCGCGAAGTGAGGCCTGGTAAGCAACAAACTCATTTTTATTGAGGCGCTCTTTCCAGAACCATTATCCAATGACAAAAAAGTGAATATGTTGGATTTAATACGAAAGGGATCATAAAAGAAAACATGAATGAAACCGAGAAAATGCCCGTATTGTTTATCGGGCATGGTTCACCGATGAACCTCATTCTAAAAAATAAGTTCACCGCTAGTCTGGCAGAATTGGGAAAAAATTTGCCGAAGCCAAAAGCGATAATGGTCATTTCAGCGCACTGGCTGACAACCGGGACACACGTTACATGCATGGAAAAACCAAGGACGATATATGATTTCTATGGATTTCCGGATGACCTGTATGAAATAGAATACACCAGTCCCGGTTCACCGGATGATGCCAGATATGTAAAAGAATTGGTTCAAAAAGTGCAGGTCAAATGTAACATGGATTGGGGATTGGATCATGCTTCCTGGGCTATTTTGAAACACATGTATCCGAAAGCAGATATCCCTGTATTTGAAATGAGCCTTGATTATTCCTTTAATGAATGGCATCCAAAACCATTACAATATCATTATGATCTTGCTTCTGAGCTTATTGGATTGAGGAAAAGGGGAATCCTGATCATAGGCAGCGGCAATATTGTGCATAATCTCGGACTGATCGATTTTCGTAATATTGATGCAGAACCTTTTAAATGGGCAAAGGAATTTGATGAGACTGTAAAATTCAATTTAATAAATAAAAATCATAAAGATCTGATCAATTATCAAAATATGGGGAAAGAAGCTTCTCTGGCAGTGCCAACACTTGACCATTATCTGCCAATGATATATACAATAGCTTTGCAGGAAAAAAATGAACAGTTGAAGTTTACATATGAAGGATTTCAGAATGGTTCAATTTCCATGAGATGTTTCCAGATCGGATGAATAAAGCATGACGTCACAGACCTCGGACTGAAGTCCGAAAGGCATCAGCGTGGATGCTCAGGTTTTTGTATATCTTTTGGGTTACTTGATTTTTTTTTGTTACATTCAGGTGCAGGATGAACTTCTTGCTAAGAAGCCCAGCTAGTCTTTTTTTTTTACTTTTTTTTCCATATATTTATAAAGATCTGGATTTAGTTTCCCAATTTTCTCCCGAAATTCTCTTTTTCTTTCCAATACTTTCCAAAATTTGTTAGAACTAAATAAATCTATATTGACCAATAGCCAAGTGTGGTGATGCTCTATAAAATCTTTTATTGTGTCCTTATAGTCCTCTGTATAACTCCAGCTCCATGAATCATTGCCCACAATATCTTCAACAAATCCCCAGCACGCTCTAGCATATTGATTATATTTTGTCTTGGTTTTTTCATCGCTCCAAGTTGTATACTTTTTTGTCTCTTCAGGATTGAAAAACTCAGGCATGTCGTCGTTCAATCCCATTAAATTGTACCATCTTTCCGCTAGATAGTTATATCGTGTCATTCGATCATAATTCGACGCCGCCCAAAATCCTATAAAAGTTAAAAAAAGTCCCAAAATTCCAATAATAGCTGTTAACAGATCATCCATCTCGGTCTCCTAAGCTTCTCAAATCATGCTTACAATCAATATATTTTCTGCAATTGGGATTGCCACACTTACAATCAAAGGGATATGCTAATTCGTTTTCCGTGGCGCAGTAATCAATAGTGATTTCTTCATATACCAATATATTTGTCAACGCTTTTAGAATAAGAAACCCACTTTTTGAGTCATATTGAACATACGAATTTGGATAGCATGCATGATTGGCCTTGGCAATTGCATTTATCGGCCCCTCCACTATGCCTGTAGGATCGAAATGCTCGTTTGCATTTAACTCAATAGAAGAACGGATACGTGTTTTAATGATTTCACCTCTGCCTGTACAAATAGTATCACCCGCTTCAAATGTGCGCAAAGCGAACAATCCCACTCCATGTATCTGGGAGGGGCGGATTTCCACTACCAGTATACGCTGTTCTAAGGAATCAAATCTATATAATATTTTTTTTCTGAGTTCTTCGCTATCAGTTTTAGTATCATTTATAAGGCTCTCTATTTTTTCTTCAAGCGAATCAATCCTATCGTTGACTGCCTTAATGTCGCGGCTAATCTCGCCTAGTTCAGGCAGTAATTGGTGTTCTATCAAAGCAGGGATTTTTTTATCATTCATAGTATTTCCTTTGATTTGTATATCCTAGTATATGCAAGCTACAACTAATAATTCTTTTTAATTTCAAAAGACTTAAATTTTCCCTAGAATAAGCGCCTATTTTGTAGTTCAATGAATACTACATTGGTCTTCCATCGCCTTTAGGGAGCATGAGACTGAGTTTGGATGCAGTAACGGACTCCACACTTTAAGGTGGCAGACCATCAGGTGGATGCTCATTATTTTGCACTTTTTGGTTATATGGGACTCGGTATTTCTCCTCAGGCTCTGCTTTTTAAAGAGCTATATATAAAATTGTTTTTTACTTTTTTTGGCTCCTGATTTTTTGGATTTGAAACAGTTGTTTTAAATCCAACCTCGGCATTTTTTCCCACCACATTTGCATTTGAAATGATGGGAAATCATACTCTCAGTAGCAAGGTAGTCAATTGTTATTTCCTCCCCAAGGAGGATATCACGAGAGGCAATTAGCCAACGATCTTGGAAATGAGCGTTTGGAGTGCATGAATGGTTAAGATATCGTAATTCACCTGTTACCTCGATATGCTTGTTGTCCAAGAATAGTGAGTAACGTGTGTTGTGATCTATCTCATCCCCTTTAACGTTGGCAATCTTCTGACAGCTAGCTATTTTGGTCTTGGCAAATACTCCATAGGCGTTAATCGTGCTCTCCTTGACTTCAATGATCTCGTCTCTGCAAAATTTATCTAGTCCTCGCACTTCCACCAATACTATCACCCCTACACAGCTCTTATAAATTTAATATATTCCTCTTTGTCTATAAATTCCACAAAATCAGGCATAAATAATTTTTTATTAGATTCAAACCATTTACCATGCAAATCCTTATACATTTTAAATAAAGGAGCGTAAATTGTTAAGAAATCTTCTCTAAATTGCTTTGCATAATAAATATCTTCTAAATATGACCAACATATCAGTGCATAAGTATCGTATTTAAAAAACATTGTTGAACTAGATGACCATGTACAATCATAATTTTGGGTTATTTCGGGATTTTTAAAATCGGGATTATTGAGCTCTGTTTTAAGAATATCATTATAAACATCTGCTAAATATCGATAAGAATTCCATCTCATATTTTCTATATAAGTATTAATCCCTATAATCGCTAAAATTGCTGCCAAAACTGTTCCAAATATTGTTGCAAAATTGGCCCACTTTTTCAATGTCATTCCAAGCCATAATCATCCCAAGAACCAAAAAAATAGTAATAGTTTCTATAATTGTAGTCACAATTTTCCTGTCCATAAATCAGAACCCTCTCTAGAATTATTTATTGATTCTTTATTAAATAGTTTTCTAAAATTCTAGTGTTTAACCCTATGGCGTCAATAAAGCTTCTGTCTCAAAGTTAAAAAGGTGTGCCTAATTATTCCTGACGAGTTATAATCTGACTACACTGCCAAGTAAAAATCGCCATCTATAGACATTTGATCTGACACGTAGATGGGAGCAAAAACATATACTTTTGCTTTTACTTTGTAATGTAAGCTGTTTTTGTGGTGATATGTGTCTCACTACAAGTTTCTCACTACACAGTTCCAGTATTTTCGTTATGTTTTAGGTAAAATGTGCTTTTCAGATGCTGAAAAAACAATTTTGTTAATTGATTTTTATGTTTGAATTGCATCTTATTCTTAGAAGACTTATTGACGCCATAGGTTTAACCATTTAACCAAAGTTGCTTGGATTCCTACATCCAATATCGGCTCATTATTCTTAATAATTATTCGCGCCTTATTTCCCGATTTCAAAAAACTGTTCAGTCTTTTTATCGCCTTTCGGGAGCATGAGACTGAGTTTGGATGCAGTCACCGGTATACCCCGGACAAATGTACGAGGCCTGTAGATAGTGTTTTTAGCCTACAAAGTTGATTCTGCAATTATATAAGGCTCCACAATAACTTGATTTACTTGAAAATAAAACTTACGTAATATTTTGGTGACCTGCATTTTATATTTTTTCGGATACGTTGCAAGGATTAAAGACTCAAATAATAATCGTCCCCCTCATTTCCTCCAATTCTTCAACCCCTCGATCACCGCATCATACCTCTGGCAGATCCTCTTCACAATATCCATCTCCGCATTCTTATGGGTGGGAATTAAAATATCAGCCCCTCCCCCGATCTCCTTCCCTTCGCTTGATGTCCCGTAATCCGGCGCTATCTTCACTCCATCACCCGATATCCCCAGGCCCATCTCATTTATCATGCGTGATATCATTTCAGTCTGGGGCATCACCTTTTTTGTTATGAAATTAGCTTTATCGATATACTCGTCCTTCAATTCGGAAATATATTCGATGCTCTCCTTTACTTTTCTCTTGCTTCCGTATTCGGCAAGCATATTAATGGATGTTTTGAGGTCTTCAAAAGTCGTTGCCTGCACTTCGATTATCCTGCCGTCAAAATACGCGCCCACTTTTTCCTTATATCCTTTTGATATGATTAGCACGCCAAGTTCCTCCAGGCGCTCTTCCTCTGCCTTTGTGTACGGGCTAACTACAGTATAATCTTCAATACCGCAAAGCGCCATCAATGATTCATACATGGGACTGACGCCAATTCCCTGCTTCCCAAGCCATTTGTCAAGTCCCATCTTCTGCGCCATTGCAAGTTCAATTATCTTGCGTTTTATGGCTTCAGGGTCTGAAGATTCAAGATTGAAATACTCCGCAAACCTCTGTGTTGTCTGGAGAATCCGCGTTCTTCCCTGCGGTTGTGCTGATATGAACCTGCTTTCTTCAAGATCCCTCACATGGTCATATGTCGCCGCTCCTCTTCTTTCCACAAGCTCGGCCACAGTTATAGGCTGGTGATATGCTATCATGGCAAGAGTGCGAAGGACTGGTGAGCGCAGTTCCTTGGGTGCGATCGACCTTACTTTTTCAGCAAATTCGGACTTTACCTGCATTATGAATCTCCCGTCCATTTCCCGTATCTCAAGGGCGCTTCCACGCGCTGCATACTCATCCATCAATTGTTGCATCAATTCATGGATATTCTTTCCCCGCACGAGGTTCTTGAGCTGCCCCATATCAAGAGGCTCACCAGATGCAAAAAGCGCAGCTTCAATTATCTCCTTATCACCGCTCATGACGCCTTCCTGCTTATGAATATCTCACCAAAGAGTTCTTCCTGTTCAAGCCATATCTCCTTTCTTGTAGCCAGGAAAAGGATGGAAAGGTAAGCCATTACCAGACCAGTCCTGTCAAGGGGATCGCAAATGTCTGAAAATTTGATAGAATTATGTTTTTCCAGCAATTCATCTAATAAATTTCTCATCCTGCCCATCCCGCTTTCAATATCTTCTTCATGGGCGATCGAGAGAACTTCCTCGATAGTAGTCCTTCGTTCTTCCTTTTTATTATCAGCACGATTGTTCCTCTTTTTTTCTTGTACTTCAGCTTTTTTCAATTCAGTCAATAATTCTTCAAGTGTCACAGGTCTTCTTGAAGAACGGCGAAGCGGCATGACTGGAACCGGATAATCGGTTATTTCAAAATTATCAGATTCATAATCAATATCTTCAGGTAGTTCTTCCACTTCCACAAGGGCATTGGATTTCATTCGCAATAATATCGATGCATAGAGGAGCGTTCGCCCTGATAATCGCAGATCCATTTTCTCAAGTTCATCCAGTTTTTTCAGGAATTTATCCGTAAGTTCAACGATATTGATATTCCATGGGTCGATTTCACCGCTTTTTGCAAGGTTCACAAGAATTTCAATGGGTTCTTCCAGTACATTATCTCCTGTTATTGCTCCAGCCTCGCCTTCGATCATATTTGCATTGATATAAGTATATAAAAGCACATAAGGTTTTTGTTACACTATATTCTGCTTTTCTCCGTCCTTCGAAAGCAATACTACCCGGCTTCCCCTGGAATCATCCGCAATTTGATAATTCATAGCCTGCGCAACCTGTCTTGAAAACTCAAGAACTTCATCGTGCGAAGGCATGTTATCCTGTGAAAGGCGCTTTCTTGAAAAACCAAGATGCATATAAGCTTTCAATTCGACATAATCCGGTTCTGCTAGTCCGATAATCCGCGCGTAACCTTGCGGATCCACCATATTCACACCTTTGGTCAGGGTTATCCTGACTGCAGTTCTTGTTTTGGAATCCTTCAATATCTCAAGCGACTGGAGAATGTTTTCCCAGCTATTACCAAGCGGCTGGCATGCTTTCTCGTAAGTATCCTCATCTGGCGCATTAAGGCTGATATAAAGCTGCGTGGGCTTTATTTGTGCTACCATTTCCGGATTTGTGCCATTTGTAACCACAAATGTCGTCATTTCTTTTTTATGGAATTCTTCAATGAGTTCGGGAAGGTAGGGATATAATGTTGGTTCTCCAGATAGCGAAATTGCTACATGCTTCGGGGAAAAAGCCTCTTTCCACCTTGTTTTATCCATGAATTCCGAGCCGCCGTAACCTGAAATAAGCCGCCGGTGCTCATCAAAAACTCCTTTGACGATATCTTGCGGCAAATCCCATACCGGCGGAATTTCCACAGGAACTTCAACTGCCCGCCAGCAGTGCAGGCATCGGTGGTTGCATACAAGCGTGGGGGTCATCTGGATGCAGCGGTGCGATGTCATCCCGTAGAATTTTGATTTGTAACATGCTCCAGTATTTCGCAGGCTCTTGTTGAGCCAGAGACAGGTTTTTACCGCCCCGTGGGTTCCTGCCAGGTGGTAGCCGTGTTTTTTCAGGAGCGTTTTTGTGGATTCGGATATTGAAGTCATTTCTTTATAGTTAAATACCAAATGATTCAAACAATCTTTGCGTCCTTTGCGCTCTTTGCGGTGAAAAAAATCATGCACCGCAAAGGACGCAAAGAGCGCAAAGTGTTCGGCTATATGGATAATAAATTATGTTCTTGACTATAATTGTTTTGGAATTTATTCACTCGCATTATATTAACTGAGATAAATAGTTTGTCAGAAACAAAAAGTTATTATACACAAAATGCATCATTTGAAGAAAACCTTAGAGGGAATTTAATGGCAAGAAACATCCGCGTGGAAAAAATAACACAAACACCGATCGAAAAACAGGAGATTGAAATAGTAGAGAGAAAAGGCGTAGGACACCCCGACAGCATGGCTGACGGATTTGCAGAAGCTGTGAGCCGGGCACTTTGCAACGAATATATTAAAAAATGCGGCACTGTTCTTCATCATAATACCGACCAGGTCGAGGTTGTGGCAGGACGCTCCCACCCGCAATATAAGGGCGGGGAAATAATCGCACCGATGTATGTTTTGCTTGTGGGAAGAGCCACGAAAGAATTCCAAGACAAAAAGATCGCAACTGAAGCCACAGCTATAAGAGCTGCAAAACAATATTTAAAAACCACCCTTCCGGATATTGATTCCGAACATGATATTATCATTGACTGCAAACTTGGCACCGGATCAACTGACTTGCAGAGCGTTTTCAAGAGAGGAAAGGCGCCGATGGCCAATGATACCTCATTTGGCGTAGGCCATGCCCCCTTTTCAGAAGTGGAGCAGATCGTTTATAATACCGAAAGGCAGATGGTCTTGAATTTCAAGAAAGTCCTTCCTGCTATCGGTACTGATATCAAGGTCATGGGTATGAGGAAAAACGACAAAATAACACTCACAGTTGCCTGTGCAATGATAGATAAATACGTTGACGACCAGGATCATTATTTCCAGATAAAGGAAGAACTGCGCGGCAAAATATTCGATCTTGCAGGGGAATACACAGACCGTGAAGTAGAGGTGTTTGTCAACACTGGGGATGATGCAGAAACAGGCTCGGTTTACCTTACAGTTACAGGAACATCCGCCGAAATGGGCGACGATGGCTCAGTAGGGCGTGGTAACAGGTGCAATGGGCTCATAACCCCGAACAGGCCAATGAGCATGGAAGCCACAAGCGGAAAGAACCCGATCAACCATGTGGGGAAACTGTATAATCTCCTCTCAAACCAGATAGCAAAGGATATTGCGGCTAATGTTTCCGGGATCGAGGACGTTTATATCAGGATCCTTTCCCAGATAGGACATCCCATTGACCAGCCATTGATCGCAAGCGCCCAGGTAATCCCACAGGATGGCGCGAATATGAAAGTAATAAAATCAGAGTCTGAAGCGATCATTGATAAGTGGCTCGCCGACATCACGAAGATAACTGAAATGATCACAAGAGGAGAGCTGGATACTTTCTAGCTTTCCAATATTTTTATATTTATACTTCGGTTTCGGGGTCCGTCAAGTTCGACGAATAATATGCTTTGCCATTTACCAAGCACAAGGTGTCCGTCTTCGATTGGAATGATCTCACTCATACCCAGCAGGATTGCCCGAAGATGAGAGACTGCATTGTTATCTATCTGGTCATGTGCATAGTTTTGATCATGTGGGATCAGTTTTTCTAACATTCCAAGGATGTCAGTCCTCAAGCCGCGCTCGTTCTCATTGATTATTATGCTGCATGTGGTGTGGCGGGTCGTGATCGCACACAGTCCTTCTTTCACACCGCTATCCCTGACGGCAGCGCGAATCCTCTCGGTTATGTCTATCAATTCCGTTCTTGTTGTTGTTTGGATATCCAAAACATTACCCATTTGTCAATATTCTGATTTCAGAAATGGATAAGCTTTTTCATTATTACAAAGATATAGGTTGTAAATGGTATCAAAAGGAAAGTTGATCACTCTTGAAGGAATAGATGGGACAGGAAAATCAAGCATAGCCAGGATGCTCAAGAACAAATTTCCCGATGCGGTTTTCACACGGGAGCCTACACATAGCTGGATAGGAAATGTCGTAAAAAGATCGATAGAATCTGACACTGATCCGCTGGCTGAGCTTTTTTTATTCGTTGCAGACCATGCCGAACATATTGCAAGGGTCGTTAGACCCGCGCTGAATGAAGGGAAAAATGTTTTTTCAGACAGGTACTCAGATAGCAGGTATGCATATCAGGGGGCAACGCTTTCGAATATTTTCGAAGATGCGATGGGATTCGTTCAGGGCGTCCATAGAGGATGGACGGTTGTTCCAGATCTGACCATTCTTTTCACGATAGACCCTATTATCGCAGTATCTCGATGCGGAGTTCGTGGTGAAATAACAAAATTTGAGAAGATCGAGTTTTTAAAGACTGTCCAGGGAAATCTTCTGACGCTTGCAGATAAAGAGCCGGAGAGGTTTGTGATAATTGATGCACAGCAGGAGCTTTCACAGGTTGAAAAAGATGTGGAATTGGCAGTCAATGATTTCCTGGATAAGGGATGAAATTGAAAAAGTGTTGACAGGATTTTATAATTCAGTCAAAAAAATGAATGTACCTTTGCTAAACATGAATAATCTTTTTGGTCGCAAAACTTATCACGATAAGAGTGGCAGAAGATAGATAAAGAAAATAATAATCTGCAATGTTATATAGAATATATTTTGATCATTATGCCCTACGCAGCAAAAGACAGACAGGAATTCATCAAACGCTCAAACATTAACCCCGATACGCGCATCCTTGATATTGGAGGAATGCTTTGCGGAGAAATCCCCGGCGCGGTATTCGGTATACCTTCAAAAAGAACTCTTCAAAATGCAGTCCTTATAAGACCTCTTCTTTTGCCATTTAAGAGTTCTGTGTTCAAATCAGTTGTTTCTTATCATTACTTTGACCTTGTGCCACCTGAAAAACTGGATTATGTGTTTGAAGAAGCTGCAAGGGTGCTTGATAAGGATGGAAGTTTCTCGTTCATGATACTGCATTGGATGGCATTTAATGAAGCGCAAAGATCGAACCTCCTATTCAATGAAGTCTTGAAAAGCACTGGAGCACTTTACCAGCATGATATTGAAAAAATTAGCAATAAGCTCAATTCATTGGGTTTTAATGAGATCACGGTTGAGAGCATAAAACGTGAGATTCCGGTGCCGATTGAATTTTTCCAGGATCACATGTTGATGCTGGGAAACCTGGTAAAATTGGAGAAAACACATGGCTTGGCAGGCATAAAAGCTCTTGCAAAACAGTATTTCCACCAGGTGAAAGAACATGGCGAATCTATGCTGCCAGCGATCCATTTTATAGCCAGGAAATAACACAAATGTCATCGGTTAAAATTAAAGTGAGCAGACATGTTGTAGGAAATTTAGAATTCTCATCGCAAAGAACGCAAAGTTCGCATAGATTATTGCAGCTATGCTTTGCGTTCTTTGCGAACTTTGCGGTGAATATATATGGAACACGGATTGCACGGATTACGCGGTTGCACACGTGTAAAATAATCCCTGAATATGATTATCCATGCAAATCCGTCCGATCCGCGTCATCCGTGTTCGATTCAAACTAAACTCGGAAAACATAAAAAAATATGAAGAAAAGACATCTTGATATTCTCCTTGAAAAGGTCGAAGGTTTCAGATCCCCAAAACCTGATAAGGAGCAATATGCAACACCTGCAACAGTGGCTTCGGAGCTTCTGCATTTTGCTTTTATGCGTGGAGACCTCACAGGCACAGTTTATGACCTGGGATGTGGAAGCGGCATCTTTGCAATTGGTGCCAAACTCCTGGGAGCAGAAAAGGTTATAGGTTTTGATGATGATAGGGGTGTTCTTGAGATAGCACGTGCAAACGCAGAAAAACTTGGCGTTGATGTTGAGTTCGTATGCAGCCGGATCGAAACAGTCTGCGGGAAAGCGGATACAGTCGTAATGAATCCGCCTTTTGGCGCGCAGAAAAAAGGAAGCGACCGCCCTTTTTTGAGGAAAGCCCTCGAATTAAGCAGCGTGGTTTATTCCATACATAATGCCAACAGTGCAGAATTCATAAAAAAATTCATAAGCCCGTCTGTCATAACAGAATACAAATCAATAGATTTTCCAATTAAAAGGACATTCGGGTTTCATACGAAGGAAAGACAGGTCATAAAAGTCGAAATATACAGGATTGAGAAAAGAATAGAGGGATAATTATTAGAATCAAAAGAAAGAAAATAACAAGCAGGAGAAAGCTTGGTAAGGGTGACGAAAAAGAACCCAAGGAATTTAAAGATAGCGAGCTTGAACTTGAAGAAGAAATAGAAGAAGTGGTGCAGGAAACGGAAATTGCAGAAGATGACACCCAAATCCAGCCAGATCAACCCGTTGAAGAAACAGCAGAGGAAGTCACTGATGAAGCAGTTGAGGAAGAGCCAAAAGAAGAACCCAGAAAGGTATTGCCCGGAGATCTTATTGGAACTTCGGAAGAATTTATCCCAAGAAATGGCGCATATCTTGAGGGTGGGAATATTCACGCCGCCTCAACCGGTATTGTAAATATAAATAAA
>JAPZAP010000050.1 GCA_027460585.1 Candidatus Methanoperedens sp.
AGGAGTTCATGCCGAAATGGAATTCGATATGTATAAGCGGATATCACATGAGAGAAGCGGGAGCGAATGCGACACAGGAACTCGCGTTCACGATCGCAAGCGGAATGGCCTATGTCGAGGCGGCGCTAAAAAGGGGACTCAACATTGATGATTTTGCTCCCCGCCTTTCATTCTTTTTCAACTCGCACAATGACTTTTTCGAAGAAATTTCAAAGTTTCGCGCAGCACGAAGAATATGGGCGCGGATAATGAAAGAAAAATATGGAGCAAAAAATCCGGCTTCATGGATGCTCCGTTTCCACACACAAACAGCAGGTTCCTCCCTGACTGCCCAGCAGCCGGAGAACAACATCGTTCGCACAACAATTCAAGCCCTGGCAGCAGTCCTTGGAGGAACGCAATCGCTTCATACAAATTCGATGGATGAAGCATATGCGCTGCCCACTGAAAAAGCTGTATCTATTTCACTTCGCACGCAGCAGATAATAGCTTACGAGAGTGGAGTGATCAATACTATTGACCCTCTTGCGGGTTCATACTTCATTGAGTCACTTACCAACGAACTGGAAGAGAGAGCTATGAAATATATCGGGACTATTGAGTCTCTTGGCCGCGGAGAATGGAAAATGCTTTCCGGCATGATAAAAGGCATAGAGACCGGCTTTTTCCAGAGGGAGATTGCGGACGCATCATACATGTACCAGAAGGAAGTGGAAAGGAAAGAAAGAGTCGTTGTAGGTGTGAATCAATTCACTGTGGATGAGAAAAGGCCTATAGAGACGCTGAAGATAGATGAAGCGGTGCAAAAAAACCAGATAGTGAGACTGAAGAAATTGCGCCTGGAAAGGGACACGAAAAAGGTTGAAGAGACGCTGGATGAGCTTAAAAAAGTCGCACAAAGGGAAGGAAACCTGATGTACCCGATACTGGAGTGCGTTAAATGTTATGCCACAGTCGGAGAGATATGCAACGTTCTTCGTTCAATATATGGTGAATACAGGGAGAAACCAATATTTTGAGATGAATAAAATGGGGGAGAAAAAAATAAGGATTTTGATGGCTAAACCTGGCCTGGACGGCCATGACAGGGGAATAAAAATAGTATCAAGAGCGCTCAGGGACGCTGGAATGGAGGTTATATATACGGGTCTTCACCAGACGCCGCATCAGATAGTTGAGGCTGCAGTACAGCAAGATGTTGATGCTATTGGCCTATCGATCCTGTCAGGTGCGCACACCACCCTTTTCCCGAAGATAATGGAATTATTGAATGAGAAGAAAGTTGATGTTATTGTTTTTGCGGGGGGTATAATACCAGATGAGGATGTACCTGCTTTGAAGGAAATTAATATCGCAGAAATTTTTGGACCTGGGACGAACACAGAGGATATAGTGAAATTTGTAAAAGAAAAAGCAGGAAACAGAAATAAGATGGCTGAGCCAAATATTAGACTCATTAAAACTCAACTTTTGAAAAGGGACAGGCGGACGGATGCGAAATTATAGTCAAGAACATAATTTATTTTACTTATATGCTAAAACTTTGCGCTCTTTGAGTTCTTTGCGGTGCATGATTTTTTTCACCGCAAAGGGCGCAAAGGGCGCAAAGATAGTTTCAATTGTTTGGTATTCAACTATAATACCATAGTTGAGAACGATCCGAAAAGTAATTAATACGAGATGGATTTTTATGGCATCTAATGAAAAATTCATTATCAGAACAATGCAGAGAGATGATGTTGATTCAGCGTTAGACCGGGCTGCAAAGGAGGGTTGGAATCCGGGTATACATGATGCCGATCGTTTTTATTACACTGACCCCCGGGGATTTTTTATTGGCGAAATAGACGGCGAACCTATTGGATGTATTGCAGCAGTTGCTTATAATGAATCTTTTGGATTTATCGGCCTGTACATTGTTAAACCGGGGTTTCGCGGGAAAGGGTATGGAATTGCTCTGTGGAAATCCGGTATGAACCACCTGGGTAACCGTACTATTGGACTTGATGGAGTCATTGATCAACAAGAGAATTACAAAAAGTCTGGGTTCCGGCTTGCGTACCATAATATTCGTTATGAGGGTATCGGTGAAGGTTCTGTATCACAAGGTGTCGTTGACTTGACAGGGATTCCATTTGAGGAGTTAGTAGCATATGACTCACAATTGTTTTCTGTTCCAAGACCTCAATTTCTAAAGCGATGGATCAACCAGCCAGAAGGGGCTGCCCTGGGTTTTCTGAAAAGAGGCAAACTTGCAGGCTATGGCGTGATCAGAGCCTGCCATGAAGGTTTTAAGATCGGCCCATTATTTGCTGATGAGGAACAAATCGCAGAGGACTTGTTCAATTCACTCACCGGGAAAAATACCGGGGAAACTGTTTTTCTGGACACTCCTGAGGCTAATCCCGCTGCGATTGCTTTAGCCAAAAGGCATGGTATGACGATGGTTTTTGAAACCGCGCGAATGTATAACAAAAAGGCTCATCCATTACCACTTCATCGAATATTTGGGGTTACGAGCTTAGAACTTGGGTAATCCAGATAAAGGGGGCTGTCAAAAAGTTTGGTGTTGGGGCTATCATAAAATATTTGAAAATAAAAACCGCAGATACACGCGGATGAACGCAGATTTATGATAGCGTATTTACGATATATAATATTTTAACACCAACAGATTTTACACTCACACCTGGAGCAAAGTCTTATTAACCCAAACAATTAATTAATAATTAAGGAGTTTCAGTTCGATATAATGTGGGGCGGTTAGAATGAATAATTTGAATAACCAGACACAAAAGCCATTGTATAGTTATATTATAATTTTAATAATAATTACTATAATAAATGTACTTTTGTCACGTTATGCCACAATTACCTGGCAGATCGCCCCTGGAGTTTCCGGATTCTACTTTGCAGTTGCTTTTATGATCGTCTTTGCGCTATGGTTTGGGTTGTGGGGTGCAATTGCAGCATATATTGGATGTTTTATAGGAGCCGGGATGGCCACAGGTCTGCCACCCTATGTCAATGCCTATTGGTCGTTGGCGGATTTCTGGGAGGTTTTGATACCATTGGCAGCTTTCAGGATATTGGGTGCCGATGCGGGTCTTAAAACAAAAAGGGACTTTTTAATATTCGTGATTTTTGGTGTGGTGTTAAATAACCTGGCAGGGGCTGGCTGGGGTGTAAGTATGCTTGCCATTAGCGGCAATATTTCATGGAATAATGCGCCGGATATATTCATCGGCTGGCTTATCCCCAATATAATAGTAACAATTGTCATTACTCCATTGCTGCTGCGATACATTACGCCCCACATTAAAAAATCGGGATTATATGTTAGAAATTATTGGAATTAAACAAAAGGAGGTGATGAGAAATGGCTTTTATATTCGATCCGGTCAATGCATTGGGTTTGACGTTCAATATCATAATAGTGGTGTTAGGCTATTGGGGTTATAAGAAAAGCAAGGATAAGGTACCTTTGTATATTAGTATAGCCTTCGTGTTATTTGCTATCTCCTATCTTGTAACACTTCTCGGCCTTAAAAGAACATTGGAGAGTGTATTCATAATCAGAACGGTTGCCTATCTGATATTTACATTTGCCGTGTACAAATTGGCATTTAAGCGATAAACATAAAAGACACTCTGGCAAATATCGAAGAGAAGTCAGTTATGGATGTCTACATAGAAGCAGCTATTGAAAAGGCAAAAAAGGATTAAATGAGGGGCAGAATTCCAATCGGCTGCGGTTCGCTTGTGACGGGCTGGAGCTTTAGATATTGGGATAGCCTGTATGGTGTTTCATGATACTGAACTATGTTTTCTCTTCATTCGGCAGGAGGCAGTGGTAAGATTCACAAATAGACAGATAACATTATAAATAGAGATATGCAAATTAACAACTATGAAATTCAAAGTCATCATTGAGGAAGGTGAAGATGGCTGGTATGTTGTTGAAGTCCCGGCACTTCCTGGCTGCATTTCACAGGGCAAGACAAAAAAAGAAGCCCTTGATAATATAAAAGAAGCAATCGAACTTTACCTCGATCCAGAAGATGATTATCCTCTGGTAAGTGCGGGACAGCTTGCAGAGGTAACCGTTTGAAATTACCTGTTATTTCAGGAAAGGAAGCATTAAAAGCGTTGGAACGGGCTGGATTTGTGGTAGTAAGGCAGCGCGGAAGCCACGTCAGGATCAAAAAAGTTACTTCTGATAGTGTTATTAATATTACCATTCCACTTCATGAAACCTTAGATAGGGGAACGCTTAAGGGCATACTCAGAAATGCGGGTCTAACTGCGGAAGAATTTGTTGATCTGTTATAGATTTAGCTTTATTGTCAAGACAGTCCTGACATTAAATTGCCCCTATTATTACGATTTCCGAATAGAACCATCAAAAATTGCTGATTTCTGAATTGATATATTGTTGCGTCAATAATCAGGTATCTGGTGATACATTATTAATCAAATAAAAAGAAGGAATCGCCTTTGTCTCCGATAAAGGTAAAGCACAGAAAACAACCCCGGTCCTCAATACTTTGAGGGAATGGCGCGAATTTGAGTATGCAAGGGCGCAAAGAAGAACGCCGATACTTGAAACACTTGATTCCATGATAGCAAGAATTGAGAACGAATTGGCGGCTGGATTGAATAATAAACGAACAATTAATTTCAGAGGTCGATAGGCATGACAAATCTCTTTGTACGAAAAAGCTGATTTTCTTAGCAAAAAGGAATCATTCTTACTTTTTTTGCCTTAATACAAACTTAAAATATACCGTTATTCATACTATCACACATGCACAAAATAGATGCAAGAGGTAAAGTATGCCCGCTGCCATTGTTTTATACAAAGAAACAGATCGATGGGCTAAAAACAGGTGAAGAACTTGAAGTTTTAACCGATGATGCTACTGCAAGAAATGCAATTCCTCAATGGACCAGGGAGCATGGGCATGAAGTAGTCATGATTGAAGAATCTGGCAGCGATTTTAAGGTCATCATCAAAAAGCACTGAACTGGCAAAGAATTTACTTTTTTTCAGTTATTTTTTTTAATAGGGCTAATTTTATTTTGTAACTTTTTCATTACGGAGCCATGAGGATTGGTTTGCCGGATTCATTCTGTTTTTGGAAGGATTGTGATAACTGTTGCTGATATCTCTAATATTATATAAGTTTGAGAAAATGTCTGGCGCATGGAGATATAAAAATGATAAAAATATTTACAATCCTTGCAATTATATTCATTTTTGCAATACCTGTGACAGCAGCCAACGTGACCAAATTTGAGATCCACGGCGTTGTTTTTGATGAGAGTTCAAAAACATATAATACCACATTGCAGTGGGATGCCCAGAAATTCCCTGGTTTCTGGTACAACTTTAACGGCGGGAAGTCAGGTGAAACTCTCACCATTACTCAACCTGCTTCAAGCTTAAAACACAGCAGCAGTGCCATTTTGCCAAATAATCTCTTCTATAATACATCACGAACAGACCAGAATTATACCATTTTCACGATGAAAGGCTTTACAGTGGAGAATGGCCTGAATTACAGCAGTTCCAAAGGATTTACAAAGGGCAGCACAGGCGGAAAATATGCACAGCTTGGCTGGTTTGGCAATCAGTACGTGGCTGTGAATGGTAAATCCAACAAATTAGCTAAACTAATATACGCACAGGATAAAAGGGAAAAAAAGACCTTGAAGCTCGGCGAAGCCTGGAACCTCGGGGAAAATTACAGCATTAAAGTCGAATCACTCGACACAGGCGTTTCTCCAAGGCAGGCATCGTTAACTCTTAGCAAGGATGGAAAAGTTTTTGACACGAAAGTCGTCCATGAGGGCGAAGTTTACACATATGTCGAGAAAAACCTTCAGGGAGAGTCCGATTTCCCGCTATTTGTAACCTACGTAGATGGTATATTCACAGGTTCCCAGGGAATGGCAGCACTCATCCAGCTAAGATACACCTGGCTGATCTCTGAGAATGTGCTTGAGGTCAAAGTCGGAGATAAGTTCGGGGTATTCGAAGTAAAGGAAGCTAATGAAAATAACTTACTCCTCTATAATAAGGACACCCAAATAGACCTGACTCAAAATAGTGTTTCGCCATTATATGGTGATCTCAAGTTTAAAATAGCAGATAGCGACACAGCGCTTCGGTTTTATCCAATTCTTCAAAAAACTACACCCGGTAAATACGAAGTCCGTGGTTGGGTTTTCGATGAGAGTTCAAAAACATATAATACCACATTGCAGTGGGATGCCCAGAAATTCCCAGGTTTCTGGTATAACTTTAACGGCGGGAAGTCAGGTGAAACTCTCACCATTACTCAACCTGCCTCAAGCTTAAAACACAGTAGCAGTGCCATTTTGGCAAATAATCTCTTATATAATACATCACGCACAGACCAGAACTATACCGTGTTCACCATGAAAGGCTTTACAGTGGAGAATGGCCTGAATTACAGCAGTTCCAAAGGATTTACAAAGGGCAGCACAGGCGGCAAATATGCCCAGCTTGGCTGGTTTGGCAATCAGTACGTGGCTGTGAATGGTAAATCCAACAAATTAGCTAAACTAATATATGCGCAGGATAAAAGGGAAAAAAAGACCTTGAAGCTTGGTGAAGCCTGGAACCTCGGTGAAAATTACAGCCTTACAGTCCAATCACTCGACACAGGCGTTTCTCCAAGGCAAGCATCGCTAACTCTTAGCAGGGACGGAAAAGTTTTTGACACGAAAGTCGTCCATGAGGGCGAAGTTTACACATACATCGAGAAGAATCTGCAGGGAGAGTCAGATTTCCCACTATTCGTAACCTATGTAGATGGTATATTCACTGGGGCTGAAGGTATGGCAGCACTCATACAGCTAAGATACACCTGGCTTATCTCCGGGAATGTCCTTGAGGTCAAAGCCGGAGATAAGTTCGGGGTATTTGAGGTAAAGGAATCTAATGAAAATAACTTACTCCTTTATAACAAGGACAGGCAAATAGACCTGACTCAAAATAGTGTTTCAACATTATATGGCGACCTGAAGTTTAAAATAGCAGACAGTGATACTGCGCTTCGGTTTTATCCATATTTTGAACAGGTGATACAGGAAACATCAAAAATAAATTTAAAAGCTGCAAACGCACCTGCAACCATCACATCTTCTGCATCTACTTCTTCCACTATAGCATCGGCATCAGTCACAACAACTCCTGCAACTTCGTTACAATCAGCTTCATCCGGTGCATTACGAACCAGTTCGCCAGTAACAACAGCAGGTGCAGCCAGACCCCGGCAATGGAATTGGATATTTTTTGCGGCAGCAGGTCTTGTAACCACTGGATATCTGGTTCTGAGGAAGTGATGGCATTGTTTATTGAAGTGTAAGACATTTCAGGATAGATGAATCGGGTTCACCTTGAGTTAAAAAATGTATCAAAAGCAGTATTTCGCAAGGTAAATAATACCAGTGTCAGGACGCAGATATTAGGCGGCCTTGACCTTAACGTCGATAAAGGTGAACTTGTTACTATCATGGGAGCTTCAGGTTCTGGAAAGACAACATTACTTCGCTTGATCAATCGACTGTCTGAAATTGATTCCGGGAGTATCCTGCTAAACGGCAATGATATCAGGAGCCATGTTCCCATGGAACTGAGGCGAAAGATCGGCATGGTTTTCCAGGTACCTGTTACATTCAAGGGAAGCGTAAAGGATAACCTGGCCTTTGGTATCAATTTATGGGGAGGAAATACTGGAATTGAGACTCTTTCAAGGGATGCCGGCATACCTGAAGATCTGCTGGATGCCGATGCCGGACAACTCTCTATTGGAGAAAAACAACGGGTATGCATTGCAAGAGCACTTGCAAACCAGCCAGAAATTCTTCTTCTGGATGAACCAACTTCATCTCTTGATGCACAATCGGCTGAGACGATCGAGAAGTTGCTATTGGATTTGCAAAAGGAACGGGATCTGACCATACTCTGGGTCACTCATGAGAAAGACCAGGCTGAAAGGATAGGGGGAAGAAGATTGATCCTGAAGGATGGCAGGCTGGAGGAATATCATGCTTGAAGTTCTTGCTCTAGCTCTTACGGTTTTTCTGGTTATACTGTCAGCAGCTTATGCTCGGAGATTTGGTATAGGAAAGGAAATATTACTGGCAGGTACAAGAGCCCTGGTACAGATACTGATACTTGCCTCCATCATCCTGATATTATTCGATAAGCCTCTTTTCTGGAGTTTACTTGTGCTTGCGGTTATGGCTGCAATTGCAGGACATACCACTTATTCAAGATCGGGAAAGCTTGAGAGAGGTTTGCCAGTCGCTATCGTTTCGATAGCTGCCGCATCTTTAGTGTTACTTATCCCTTTTTTCCTTATGGGCATCTTCCCCCTGGAAGCAAGATATATTGTCCCTACCGGCAGCATTCTTATTGGCAATGCCATGAACGTGAGTTCACTTGCCATAGACCGGTATAAAGGTGAGATAAAGAACAGGCGGTCTGAAGTTGAAGCGTATCTTGCCCTGGGCGCCAAACCTGAGCTTGCAGCAGCGGTATGCCTTAAGCAGGGGATTCTTTCGGCTTTGATACCTTCGATAGACAATATGAAAAACCTTGGTATTGTTTGGATACCAGGTGTTATGACTGGCATGCTGCTTGGCGGCGCTGACCCGATGGAGGCTGCATCCATACAGATAGCGATATTCACTTCGATCTTTGTGGCAGGGATGATCGCATCCAGCCTGATGCTGCATTATTCCACGGATAGCTTTTTTACGAAGGCGGCGCAGTTGAGGGAGGAGATGGATTAACTATTTTGCCCCGAAGCCTCCCCGCAGGAAGCGCCTCAGGTCTTCATCATCGTCTGGATTTTCATTTTTATTTCTTTCTTCAGTATCATAATTCATATTCTTACCTCAAAAAATTAGGAAAGGTGGGGCGCCAATGGATAGGATTATTTGGAGCGCCCCATTTTTTGATTACCCACTCAACAGAACTTCATCAATGGCAAAGGCATTCCTGCCGCAATCACTGCATGACGTCATGGCGATCCCCCTGATGAAATCTGCCATTGCTATCGATATCGAATGCTTGCAGTTCGGGCATTTGTACTGTCTGGTCGGGATCATATGAGCCACCAGACATTATCATGCATCCGGACATTATCCGGAATTTCACTCAATACTTTCACCTGATCACTTTCATGTGCAGGTTTTATCTCCTGTTTGGCTTTACTGTTTTCTATTCCGGGGGCAAAGTAAATCCCTTCTGTTTGGTTGTACTGTCATTTTATCACCACATCATCCTGGTTTTAATAGGTATTTAAATAAGGCAAATGAGCAAAATTTGATAAATTCATTCGCTTTTCAGGAAGATAATGGCAATAATTACCTGGAAAAAGTTTCGAAAAATCATTTGATCTGATACAGGCACTGTCTGGCATTCTGGAAATATTCACACATAAGTTTACCTTATCAGGCAATTGTTGTCGCAATAATTCCGATTCCGGTTAAATGGTGACAAAACCTGCCTGTACATTCAGGGATATATATCATCTTTTTAATGAAGATGATGTGAAAAATATGTTTAATCAAAGAAGGGATCGTTTTTGCCATCCAGAACAAATGGAATGGTGAAGTCTCAGAAATAGAAGAAAATAACGAGGAAATAGAAGGAGAATCGCCATATGAAAACTATGCAAAGGAAAGATTGGAAAGACCGGAATTCCACCGGATAAGGATCGGTCTTGAAAGATTAAGGCGCTCGCTTTCGACAATAGCGGGAAGCTGGCAGCGTACAGACAGGAATCATGCACAAAAAGAACTTGGAAACATTCTTAGTCGCCAGCATGAGATTGAAAATGATGCAGAAAATATCGAAGATATGTACCTGCGTGAATACATATATGAACAGCTCGATATAGCAGCTTCTGCAAGACGGTCTTTAGCACAAGATGTAAAATGGGATATCCAGGCCGGTAAGAGGTACTAAGAATATATTATGAATGATATGGATGTTTTTATTAGAAAATCTACCAATTACAGGATCTGGGTAGATGAAACCGGAGTGGGACACATCCGTATCCTGAAAAGGATTAACTTTAAGACCTTTGTTGCTATTTTTGAGGAGCTTCACGGCGAGATAAAAAAGAAACTCGCCGGTAATCCCGGAAAAGTCCACATAATTTGTTACATATCGAAATCTCTTTACAATGAAATGTCAGTCAATGCAAAAGAATTCCTGGGATTCTGCCAATCCTGCATGGGGATCAAATTTGAGCTTGTTTTGATCGAGATGTAAATAGAACCTTCCTGACACTCATTGACCGTCAGATTAAAATGATAAGGAAAAGAAAACATATTGTGCAGGTGACTTCGCAGGGAATAGTAAGCCATGTGGGTACGGCTTGCAGCGCACCTTTACAGTCGCCCCACATTGAAGCCCTGCAACTTAAGCTAATGGGAGAGAATCATGCACACTTCTAAAAAAACACTGTATACAGGCCTCGTACTATTTGTCCGGGATATCGTGAAAGCATGAAGCACATATACTTTAAAAATGGAACCGGCAACGAAAATATGAAAAAATGGGAGGCAAACAAAAGACCAAAGGAAATTCAATTATCTATTTATTTTGGTCTATGGAAGATTGCTGATTATTGGAAATGGAAGAATGCTAATTTTTTGGAATCGAATACTGATAAAAAAGATCCTTATAATAAAAATTATAAACCAAATAAAACACAAATTGACTGTTTTTTTTCTATAGAGGACAATCCTAATGAGACATATTATTTTTGGATATTTTATAATTATGAAATTTTCTGTTTTAAACCAAAAAATAGCAAAATTCGTGATGGAAAGCCAGAAAAATGTATAGACAAACATGGAGAATCAGAAGATAGATATCCAAAGGTAATGGATGCAGAACAGGTATTATTCCGCCATCCTCTAAAAAAGCACGAATTGCCGGAAATATTTGCTAATATAAATTCACATCGAAAATATAATCTAAAAACAATAGTAGAACTTAGCAAGCAAGAAAAAGACATAGCAAATTATTTAATCAACAAAGAAATTGGTAAAAACCCGCTGTCCATAGATATCACAAAAGAGGAGTATTTAAATTTTCTTTCTCCAATAGAGTTTGAAACATTGATATTTTTAATATTTAATCATAAAAGTTCTCTTTGCTCTTCATATAGGGGCGGCACATTGGAAGGTTTTGACTTGAAAGTATCACTAAAAGATTTTAAAGGATTACCTGAAAACCTTTCTTGTGATAGCATTCATTGGATACAAGCTAAGAAGATGCCGGAAATTGAAAAGAAAGAAAAGGAAAAACAAAAAGAACATAAGGACCGAATTTTAATTTATATTGGAGAGGGAGAAGACTCGGATGTTCAAAACCGGATTTTTGGAAAGAAGTGGCTTACTGATATAATAGATGAGAGGCCAGATATTCAAAGATGGATAGAGAAAATGACATTTAAACATGAGATGTTTAATTTTAGGTGGGTATCATCCGATTTAATGATTAAAAGCACCATCAAATAATGGAACTACCGCGAGAACGGATTTACAATCTAAACTCGTTGATTTTCACAAGCATATGGAATTTTATGTTCCATATGTTATTTTATTGGGGAATATATATACTGAAAGCTGCCAGTCTCACTATTTTCGTGCCCATTTTTGCCGAAACAAGCCAAAAAAACGATAGGAGGTCTCATGCACCCGCGCCAGGATGCTATGCACCTTATTTTACGGAGTCCGTGACCAAACATAAGGTTTGAGCCTATAAATCGTTCTGCATAAAAACAGAAATCTATATATATTGTTCTGTACAAAAACAACAATGGAATTTCAATGAACCCAACAGAAATGGTATTTGAAGAGTGGAAAACATACGCCCAAAAAAAAGTGCTGAAGAAGCGGGCGCTTGAAATGAGTGGTTTGATATCGAATTCCGGCCTTAAGATTATCGGCATTACAGGAATACGAAGGTCAGGAAAATCAAGCATTCTGATAATGCTACAGCAGGAGCTTGTCAAAAAAGGTGAGAATGCAGCTTATATCAACCTTGAGGACAGCAGGATTAAGGATAATCTATCCGTACTTGATGATGTGCTCAAATGGTTTGGAGACACAGGAGTCCTGATGCTTGATGAAATCACTGGCGTTCATGATTGGGAGGGATGGCTTGCAAGAAACCACGAATTATTAAAAGGAAAGTTGCACCTGATCGTTAGCTCATCCCGCAAAAAGCTTGTACTCCCGTCCAGGCCGCTGCGGGGGCGGATGCTTAATTATGAAATGTATCCGCTATCTTTCAAGGAATTCCTGAGTTTTAAGGGAATCAAAGTGGAACTCACTGTTGCGGGAACCGGCAGAATAGAACAGGCACTTGACGAATATCTCAAATATGGTGGATTTCCCGAAGTTGTGCTGACAGACGATAAAACCGATAAAATACAGATCCTGAACTCATACTTCAGGGATATAATAGGACTTGACGTAGCAGAAATGTCAGACAACAGCATAACAACAGTAGAGCTCTTTGGAAAATATATTATCGAATCGCCCTATTTTTCAGCATCAAAATGCCTGAACTTCTTTAAGGGATTGGGTTACAAGATCGGAAAAGAAAGTCTGCTTGATCTTGAAAAATACTCGCAGGAAGGATATCTTTTCTTTTTTGCCAGCATATTTTCTCATACAATAAAAGACCGTACACAATATCCCAGAAAAACATATCTTGGAGATATGGGGTTTATGTATTCCATTAGCGGCAGGATAGACTATGGCAGATTGTTTGAAAATGCGGTCTATCTGCAACTGAAGCGAGATCTGCCGCAGCAGTACGATATTCATTATTGGAAAAATACACAAGGATTTGAGGTTGATTTCGTTATACGTGAGGGACTCGCGATCAAAGAAATAATCCAGGTCACATATGAAGTGAACAACGAAAAAACTAAAGACCGTGAAGTTCGCGCTCTTGCAGCATTCTCCAGGGAATCAGGTTTAGGTCATGGCCTGATAATTACAAAGGATTTTGAGAAGGTTGAAATTGTTGAGGGAATTGAGATAAATTATATGCCGCTCTGGAAGTGGCTTCTGAAGCTTTAAGGTTAAAAGGTTTGAAGACCTGGCAAATCTTGCCGCAATCATTCCGTTTTTGTAATCATCGCACCAATTATCGCCTGTTTCTCTTCCTTCTTATATGTTCCTGCTTATTTGCAGTTGCTTATTTGTCTTAAGCAGGTGAATCAAAAATGAATCAAAGAAGGAATCGTCTTTGCTGTTACTGATAGCAGCAATTTATTGATTAGAGATGGAGAACATAGCGCACAATTTTTAAAAGTCCGTGATTTCCTGAAAAGCCAGGAAAATACATTAAGAAATTCGAGGTGGAATTAATGAACCGAAAATCAATCGTTATTATTCTTATTACAGTGCTTATAGGAGCATTCTTATCAGGATGCGTCGGCAGTCCAAAGACTGAAGTACAGGCCACGCCAACCACAACTGTTACCACGGCGCCGGCAACTACAGGTGCCACGGCAGCACCGACAGCAGTAAGCGCAAAAGAACCAGAAGGTATAATTCGCGTATCCGGCGCTTTTGCCCTGTATCCAATGATGCTTAGATGGAGCGAGGAATACACGAAGCTGCATCCCAAAGTGAATTTTGATATCAGCGCTGGCGGCGCAGGCAAAGGGATGACTGATGCCCTGGGAGGTCTAGTGGATATTGGCATGGTTTCCAGGAAAATTTCACCTTCCGAAGAGGAAAAAGGCGCATACTGGGTGGCTGTGACAAAAGATGCCGTGGTTGTCACTGCAAACAAGAATAATCCCGTTCTTGCAACACTTAAGACAAATGGGTTGACAGGGGATGTCTTTGAGAAGATATATATCAACAGTTCCATAACAACATGGGGTCAGGCAACAGGAACAGGCGCAACTGATAAGATAAACGTGTACACGCGGGCGGATGCTTGCGGTGCAGGCGAAGCCTGGGCGCTTTATCTTGGCAACTATAAGCAGGAAAAACTCAGAGGAGTTGGCGTGAACGGCGACCCCGGAATCGCCGAAGCAGTGAGGAAAGACAATATCGGGATTGGTTATAACAACCTGAACTTTGCATACGATGTAAACACCAGGAAGCCTGTAGAGGGCATTGAAATAATACCCATTGACATTAACGGGAATGGCAAGATAGAACCTGAAGAGAACTTCTATGGAACGCTGGACGAACTGACTAATGCTATTGGTTCAGGCAAGTATCCGGAACCACCAGCAAAAGACCTTCATTTTGTCACAAAAGGCAAGCCCACAGGTATTGTGCAGGATTTCATCAAATGGACCCTTACCGATGGGCAGCAGTACATTCCTGAATCGGGGTATGTCGTTCTTTCCAATGATAAGATCAACGAAGGATTGAAGAAAGTCGAGTGATCGATATGAAAATCGATAGGTAGCATTTATTTACCTTGGATTGTACGAAAACGTGGAAAACAATATGAATATAAGAAGGCTCAAGGACAATATTTCAAGCAGGCTGATGCTTGTGGCAACAGTGTTTGCCTGCTTGCTATTTTTTTTAATGCTCATTGGGCTTTACATCAGGGCAAGTCCCATATTATCGATAGTTCCTATCTCTGATCTCCTGTTCTCAAGCGTCTGGGCGCCAACAGATGGAAAATTCGGGTTCTTTCCATTTATCATGGGAACTTTGTGGGTAACAGGTCTTGCGACAATAATTGCAGTGCCCATCAGCTTGCTAAGCTCGATATATCTTTCAGAATACGCAGGCAACGGACTCAGAAATGCTGTAAAGCCGCTGATAGATCTTCTTGCAGGCATCCCATCCGTAGTGTACGGCCTGTGGGGTGTGCTTGCAGTGGTGCCTTTTATTAAGAATACCCTGGCTCCTGCCCTTGGTGTAGAAACCATAGGAGGATACAGTATCCTTGCGGGAGGGATCGTTCTTTCCATCATGGTATTCCCGATTATAATCTCAGTCACAGGTGAAGTTCTAAGGAGTGTTTCCCAGGACATGAGGGAGGTTTCCCTGTCCCTTGGTGCTACAAAATGGCAGACGATAAAACATGTGGTCTTGAGAAAAGCCAGGCCAGGAATATTTGCAGCGATTGTTCTTGGTTTTTCAAGAGCGTTCGGTGAGACCATGGCCGTTCTGATGGTCGTTGGAAATGTGCCAAAAGTACCAACATCAGTTTTTGACCCGGCATATCCATTGCCAGCACTCATTGCAAACACTTTTGGCGAGATGATGTCGATCCCATTATATGATTCGGCGATACTGCTTGCAGCCCTGATGCTATTGATCGTCGTTCTGATATTCAATATTCTTGCAAGGATGGTACTTATTAAAATAGAAAAGGGTGTCATTTAAATGGAGCTTCGCAGGGTTGAAGAATCGATCTTTAAAGTATTGATGATATTATCACTTATGATCGTAGTTGGCAGCCTCCTTGGAGTAATCGGGACAATACTCTGGAAAGGTTTGCCAGCCCTGAATATCGATATGCTCACAAAGACAGCACAAGGCGGTTACTATCTTGGAAAGGGTGGAGGCATCCTGAATGCTATCATAGGTTCATTGTATCTTGCAATCGGCGGAACCTTGCTGGCATTTTTCCTGAGTATAGGAATTGCGTTCTATCTCCAGAAAGAATATTCCGGAGGCACACGGCTCTCCAGTATAACACGCCTGTCACTTGATATTCTCTGGGGCACTCCGTCTATCGTATATGGGGCTTTCGGGTTCACGTTATTGATGTATTTTCACATGAGAGCTTCCCTGCTTGCAGGAATAATCATACTTGCATTGCTTGAACTCCCGATAATGACGCGGGCAATGGAAGAGGTCATAAAAACCGTCCCCCAGGAACTTAAGGAAGTATCATACTCACTTGGTGCGACAAGGTTTGAGACCACACTGAAAGTTGTTTCAAAACAGGCTCTGCCCGGCCTTCTGACAGGTGTGTTGATAGCTTTCGGAAGAGGGATCGGTGATGCGGCCTCCATACTGTTCACGGCAGGATATACAGACCGGATACCCACTTCTCTTTTTGATGCCACAGCGTCTCTTCCACTTGCGATCTTTTTCCTGCTCGGAACACCCCTGCCGCAGGTACAGCAGAAAGCATATGCATCGGCAGTAATACTCCTGCTGATCATTTTAGCTATCAGTATAACTACAAGACTTCTTTCGAGAAAATATACTAAATATATTATAAAATAAATTATATATAATAAATAAGGTGCATGAAATGTCAGAAACCCATATCGAAATCAATAATGTGAATGCATATTACAACGGGAACCATGGATTAAAAAACATATCAATACAAATCCCAAAGAAACAGATCACTGCAATTATTGGCCCCTCCGGATGCGGCAAATCCACATTGCTCAAATGCATGAACCGGCTTATTGATCTTACAGATGGAGTTACATATTCCGGGAAGATCCTTATAGACAATGAAGATATCTTTGACAGGAAGACAGATATTGTGAACATCAGGAAGAAAATGGGATTGCTTGCCCAGAAACCCATTCCGCTTCCTATGTCGATCTATGAAAATATCGCATACGGGCCGAAAATCCACGGAATGAAGAAAAAGCCTGATCTTGATGCTATTGTCGAGAAATACCTGAAACTCGTGGGCCTGTGGGAGGAAGTCAAGGATAGATTGAACTCTCCGGCCTCGCAATTATCACTGGGGCAGCAGCAGAGGCTGTGCCTTGCCAGGGGACTTGCGGTTGAGCCTGAAATCATCCTTTGTGATGAGCCCACCTCAGCGCTTGACCCGGTCTCGTCGCAGCATATCGAGCAGCAGCTTCTGGAACTCAAGAATGATTATACTATAGTAATAGTTACCCACAACATTCACCAGGCAATGAGGCTGGCTGATTACGTTATTCATCTTTATCTTGGCGAGCTTGTGGAACATGGCCTTGCAAAGGATGTATTTGAGAATCCGAAGGAAGAGAGGACACGGGCATATATTAACGGGACTTTCCAGATTGAACCTAAGGTCGATAAGGAGCTTAACCTTAAAGGAAATGTGTGCCCGTATAACTTCGTATTTGCCAAACAGGCGCTGCATGATCTTGGGAATGAAAAGATACTCAAGTTAATTGTTGATGATCCCCTGGCTGTGACCGAGGTGCCAAGAGGTATAGAAGCTGATGGGCATGAGGTATTGAGTGTAAGGCAGTTAAATAAGACAGACTGGGAGATCCTGGTAAAAAAGAAAGAATAGAGTAATCTATAAGTCCTTAAATTCTATTGAGTACCCCTATGTACCATCTTGAGTGCATCGAATGCCACAAAAAGTATCCCGAAACAAAAGTAATATACACTTGTACCTGCGGTGGTCTTCTTGACGTTGTTTATGATTATTCCAGGATCCATCTCACCAAAAATGACCTGACTGGTCCGCTTTCTGTCTGGAAATACCGCGCCCTGCTTCCGATTAGCAGGGAGCCGGTATCACTTGACGAGGGAGGAACACCGCTTTACCGTGTTGACAGGATAGCAAAAAGCGTGGGGCTTAAGGATGTCTATGTCAAACATGAGGGTATGAACCCTACCGGTTCTTTCAAAGACAGGGGAATGACCGTTGGCGTGACAAAGGCTCTTGAACTTGGTATGAAAACAGTAGCTTGCGCATCCACCGGAAATACATCCGCATCATTGGCAGTGTATGGGGCAAGAGCAGGCGTTCCCGCTGTAGTGCTCCTCCCGTCAGGCAAAGTGGCGCTGGGGAAACTTGCCCAGGCGCTTATGCACGGCGCAAAGGTATTGAGCATCAGGGGCAATTTCGATGATGCGCTTAAACTTGTGCGTGATCTTTGTGACAGGGAAGGATTTTATCTTTTGAATTCGGTGAACCCTTACCGTCTTGAAGGACAGAAAACCATTGCTTTTGAAATTGCCGACCAGCTGGGATGGCAGGCGCCGGACAGGCTCGTGCTTCCCGTCGGGAATGCAGGAAATATTACGGCTATTTATAAAGGATTCAAGGAATTAAAGAATCTTGGTCTTATTGACAGCGTTCCCATGATGACAGGGATCCAGGCAGAAGGTGCAAGTCCCATTGTAGCTGCAATAAAGAATAACGCAGCAGCAATAACGCCTGACAGTCATCCGGAAACAGTAGCAACCGCAATCAGGATTGGTAATCCTGTAAATTCCATTAAAGCCCTGATAGCGATCCGGGAATCCGGGGGAACGGCTGAAACGGTGACCGATGATGAAATAATCCGTGCCCAGCAGGAACTTGCGTATCTTGAAGGAATAGGTGTAGAACCTGCCAGCGCATCCTCCATTGCAGGACTTCGAAAACTTGTGGAGCTTGGTGTTATCGGAACTGATGAAAAAGTTGTATGTGTCACGACAGGGCATTTGCTCAAGGATTCGGAACACGTTCTTTCCGTATGCCCCAAACCCATCGAGATCGATGCGACCATTGAAGCTGTGCGGGCTGCGGTTTTTTCGAAATAATATTTTCTTGCGCCAAATCTACGAAACAGCAGGAAAAGGCCAGTTTTGGCATGGTTGTCAGAGTTTAGAAAATAGTATTCATCCAGACGAATGGAACACGGATGACGCGGATTGCGCGGATATTCACGGATTTGGGGTTTCTGCTTCTGATATTCCCACTAGAATATCGGCGAAATAATCTCGATTACCGTATTTTCATAGTAAACTTTGATAGTTTGATCTGCGCGTATCCGCGTCATCCGCGCAATCCGTGTTCTATCAGATTTTCTCTGTTAACCGAGAGATATAACGCCGCATCGGGTTTTGCAAAAGCGCTATAAATGAACTTTAAAAAAAACACCGGATACTTCCCCCAAAGTATCCAGCCATCAGGCAACTTACATCATATAGTTCTCAGGTCCTCCCATTGGCATTTGCATCTCGCTCTTCTTCTCAGGAATTTCAGCTACAAGCGCCTCTGTCGTTAACATGAGTCCTGCAATGCTGGCCGCATTCTGAAGCGCGCTCCGGACCACTTTCACGGGATCGATGATGCCTGCTTCTATCATATCTTTATATTCGTCTGTCTTTGCGTCATAACCCATATTGGGATTTGATTCAGCTTTGAGCTTCTCAATAACCACTGAGCCTTCCTTGCCTGCATTTGTGGCGATCTGTTTTAATGGTTCTTCGATGGCAAGCCTGATGATATCCACGCCGATCATCTGGTCCCCGGCAAGAGAGAGGGAATCAAGCGACTTTGCAGCTCTCAATAGTGCAATGCCTCCGCCTGCCACAACACCTTCTTCTATTGCGGCTTTTGTTGCGTTTAAGGCGTCATCTATTCGCATCTTCTTTTCATTAAGTTCGGTTTCAGTAGCAGCGCCTACGTTTATTACTGCCACGCCGCCGGACAACTTGCCAAGGCGCTTCTTCAGGTCGGTCTTCTTGTAATCCGATTCCTCAAGCTTTACGCGTCCTTCGATTATTGAGATGCGCCTGTCAATATCCACTTTCTTGCCCTGTCCTTCGATGATGATAGTCTTGTCCTTGCTCACCCTGATCTTCTTGGCGCTTCCAAGGTCTGAGAGTTTGGTATTCTCAAGTTTCATCCCGATTTCTTCACTGATAACTTTTCCGCCGGTGAGCGCTGCAAGGTCTTCCAGGATCTCTTTTCGCTCATCGCCAAAGCCCGGGGCTTTTATGGCGCACACTTTCAGCGTTCCGCGAAGGATATTAATTACGATAGTTGCAAGAGCTTCGCCATCCAGGTCCTCGGCAATAATAAGCAGCGGCTTATTCTCTTTCACGACTGCTTCCAGGACGGGGAGGAATTCTTTCATGGCGCTTATCTTCTTATCGAATAAGAGGATCATAGGATTTTCGAGAACGACTTCCATTCCCTGCTTGTCTGTCACCATGTATGGCGAAATATAGCCCTTATCAAGCTGCATCCCTTCTACGACTTCAAGTGAAGTTTCCATGGATTTTGCCTCTTCGACAGTTATGACGCCGTTTGCGCCTACTTTTTCCATGGCGTCGGATATGAGATTGCCAATTTCTTCATCATTGTTAGCAGAGATGGTTGCGACCTGTGTGATCTTTTCTTTGGTCTTGACCTCTTCGCTCATGCTGTTGATGGTTTTTACTACCGCATCAGTTGCTTTATCTATGCCGCGCTTGATCTCGATTGGATTTGCACCCACCGTGATAAATTTCATTCCTTTATGGAGTATAGCCTGGGCAAGCAGCGTTGCGGTTGTTGTGCCGTCGCCTGCTACATCCTGGGTCTTTGTGGCAACTTCCTTTACAAGTTTTGCTCCCATGTCCTCGTATGGATCTTTAAGGTCGATCTCTTTTGCGATAGTGACTCCGTCATTTGAAATGACAGGGCTTCCATAGCTCTTTGAAAGGACTACATACCTGCCCTTTGGTCCGAGTGTTATTTTTACTGTATTTGCAAGCTGGTCAACGCCTCTTAAAAGCGCATGCCTTGCATCATCATTGAAAATTAATTGTTTTGCCATTTTATCCCTCTATTTTTGCGATCACATCTTTTGATTCAAGTATGAGATATTTTTCCCCATCAAATTCCAATTCTTCAGAACTGTAACCTGAATATAATATTACATCACCCTTTTTTATCGGGAATTCTTTATCATCAACAGTCCCGACTTCAACTACTATCCCCTGCTTCTTCTTCTCTTTCGCAGATTCAGGAATATATATCCCGCTTTTTGTTCTTTCTTCTTCTTTTACCGGTTTGATTAAAACTCTTTTACCTATAGGTTTTATTTTCATATGGATACCTCTTTGAAAATCAAAATGTATTATCTCTTTCTTCAGTGCTGGTTTTAAGTAACCTCTATTGACTCCGATTGCTGTACATAATAAGTATGTACAGAGCTTTTTGATTGTTTGCGGTTCTATATAAAGTTTGCTGTTTATTATAAAATATAATGATATTTATAAAAATAATTTTAATTTATATTGTTATGACAATTTTTTAACAACGAACTAAAACGAACTGCGACGAACTCATATTACCAAGAGTTCGTTTCGAGTTCGTCCCAGTTCGTTGTTTTTTATTATTTGTATCCGTGCCATCCGCGTACTCTGGAAACATTAAACAATCCTTATATTACATCGAGATTATTTAAGACGACGAGACTAAATAAATTGGCGGTCGAATGACACAACTGGCAATAACGGCGAGGGATAATAAAAGCCTCTTTTCAAATTATTATCTGGATAATCAGATAAAGAATAATCCAGAATGGAAGAAGGAAGAGCATAAAGCTGTTTTTGAGGACCTAACGAACAAGACCGCAATAAAAGAGTATTATGAGGCTGGCTTTGATGCGCTCGCGGGCGCGCTGGCGAAGAATAAGAAAAAGCTAAAAGATGGATATGATCCAACGAGGCGCGAGCCGAAAGAGAAGTTGCAGGCTGAGTTTAATGCTTCGGTCGGGAAGCTGGCGCCGCTGTTGAAAAAGATAGATTCTACTGATAGACTCATAGATCAGATTGTTTACAAGTTGTATGGGCTGACAGAAGAGGAAATAAAGATTGTTGAAGGAAGCATATCAGGAGAAAAACAGAGTGAGGAGCCAAAATTGTGAATGAAATTGAAGAGCTTTTCTTTGAAGTGATTACACCCCTTGGATTTAAGGTTTCAATCACAAAAAGGTACTGGGAGCACATTACCACAATCAAGCATCCACATATAAAGGGTATGGAATCCGATGTTATTATCACCCTGAAAGCTCCTAATTTCATCCGTCAGAGCAAGGTTGATAGGAATGTATATCTATTTTACAGAGAAATAGAATACAATAATAAAAATTATCATATGTGTGTTGTGACAAATAAGAGTAAAGGATTCGTCATTACAGTTTATATTACTGACAGAATAAAAGAAGGTGTCCAGATATGGAAAAAATCAAAGTGATCCTCAACCGCGAATCAAACACCCTTGATGTATGGTTTGATGATGCTGAAAAGGAATTCATCTGTGAAGAAACAGGAGAGGAAGTAATCCTTAAGAAAGATATAAATAACAGAGTTATAGGCTTTGAAAAGCTGAATATTTTCACGGATAAAAAGGTGAATGTTCCGATAGAAGTTATGACAACATAAGATTATATGAATAATTATATGAATAATAAATCTGGAAAAGCCATCCGGAAATATACCGATGGTTCTGTTTCTCCGGGAAAAGCATCTGAAATAGCAGGCATGCCCAAAAGACTGCTTATGTATAAACTTCAGGAGATCGGCATTCCGTTGAATCTGTCGGAAAGCGATTTTAATAAAGGTATGGAAACTCTGACGAAAGCCAGAAAATTGAAGAAATCCTCCTTATGCTAAACTACAGGTAAAAATCGATGGAACCTTCAAACCTCTCAATATTTATTGTTTTCCTCGCGGGCATTGTCACGATATTTAAACCATGCTGCCTTCCGCTTGTACCGGTGATATTTTCAGGTTCAGGCGGGCACAAATTGCGACCGTTTGCGATCGTTTCCGGATTGACCTTGAGCTTTACGGCGATGGGTGTCCTCGTATCTGCATTTGGCGCAACCTTTGGTGCATACACGGATTATCTTAGATATATTGCAATTCTCTTTATAATTATAATGGGCCTGGTGCTCTTTGATGAGGATGTGAACATGGAGTTCATGAAGATATCAGGCAGGATAACGCAGGTTCTTCGTGAGAATTTCGGGTTCTTGAATTCGTTCTCTTCAAAAATGCCAGAAGGAAGTCTCACAGGGGGATTTTTCCTGGGCATGTCGCTTGGAGTCCTGTGGATCCCATGCGTTGGTCCGATCCTGGGCGCTGTGCTTGCTTTAGTTGCATCTGCAGGAGATATGACTTATGGAGCGATGATGTTATTTGTTTATTCTGTAGGCATGAGCCTCCCCATGCTTTCCATTGCCTATTATGGAAAAAAGGTCACGAACAGGTATAAATGGTTTTCAAGGAATGGTGAGGTTATAAAGAAATTATCCGGTCTTGTCCTTATACTTGTTGGAATAATGCTGCTCTTTGGGGTAGATAAGCTTATAATAAGGTGGCTTTCCCCGTATTTCCCGACGACTTTTTATGGGATATAGGACGCTTCGGTTTCAAGCAGCCAGTACCACAAAGGCATATTTATCGTTTATACTCGACAAATATTTGAGATTTTGTTGTTTATATGTAAAATTAAATTTACAAGAAATTGCAAATTAAAAAAAAATCTTATTTCCCCATCACGATCTCAATAGTTGAAACGTTGGAGTCCCCTCTGTCTGTAGCGATCTTTTCAGTCCCGATCTTTATATCCTTTATTTTAATTTCCTGCAAAAACCTGTTCCTTGATACTTCAACAGCATCTACTGCTCTTGATATTGCTTTTCCCCTGGCTTTTACTGTAACTTCCACAGATCCGTTATTAAATTGTGTAACTACAGCAAGGACATAATTCATCACTGGTTTGTTTCCGATAAAAACAACATTATCCTCAATCATTCTTTGTGGTCTCCCTTTTTATTAAGTATTAAATACGATGCACCTACATATATTTTCCGAAATTATTTTAACACTTAATAACATTGCAGCGTCTTCTTTATATCTATAGAGTTTCCACTAAAGGGCATATGATCAAGCTCTCGGAACTCTATTCGGGTAAGGCAAAAACCGTTTACAGGACAGATGATCCTGAAAAGCTCATAATGAAATTCAGGGACAGTCTCACGGCATTTGACGGCAAAAAGAAAAGCGAAGCGCCAAAAAAGGGATATTATAATGCGCAGATCGCCGCCAAACTCTTAAGTCTCCTGGAAGAAAAAGGAATTAAAACCCATTTTGACAGCATGATATCAGATACCGAAATGGTCGTTGATGCTGTCGATATCATAAAAATTGAAGTTATTGTAAGAAATATCGCTGCAGGTTCCCTCGTCAAAAAATATCCTTTCAAGACAGGCCAGAAACTTGATCCCCCTATTTTGGTTTTCGATTACAAAAGCGATGAGCACGGCGACCCGATGATCAATGACGATATCGCGATTGCGCTTGGGCTTGCAACAAAGGATGAACTTTTAAAAATACGCAAACTCGCACTTTCCATAAACTCGATCCTGCTTGACCATCTGGCTGATAAGAATCTCCTGCTGCCGGATTTTAAGCTGGAGTTCGGAAGGCGCAAAGGTAAGATACTGCTTGCAGATGAGATATCCTGCGATACCTGCAGGTTCTGGGATAAAAAAACCGGGGAATCACTTGATAAGGATGTGTTCAGGTTCGATAAAGGCGACTTGGTTTCAGCTTACCGTGAAGTGGCAAGAAGGATAGTGCCTGAGATATTTGAAAAGTAATCATAACGCCCTCAAATCTCCAGCCTCGTTATATATTCCTTCAACATCGCATGGTTCGAAAGTATTACATCCGCGTCCTCCAACAACTCAGGTTTTACATACGTCGGAATAGCAATACAATACAGTCCCGCCCTTTTTGCTGATTCCACGCCAAGAGGTGCATTTTCAATTACGATACACTCATCTTTGTTGACTTTCAGCATTTCAACAGCTTTCAAATATGGCTCTGGAGATGGCTTTCCTTCCTTAACATCATTCCCTGACACAATTGCTGTAAAAGTTTTGGGAAAAAATCTCTCAATCAACTCAATTACGACTGCCCTGTCCGAACCCGATGCAACTCCGAGAAGACATTTGTTTCTAAGTGAATTTAAACACTCATATATCCCGTCAAAAACCGCCACCTTATTGATCTTTAAAAATATCTCATGTTTTTTCTGTGCAAGCATGACGAAATCCGCCGGCTCCGGTGTTCTACCTGCTTTTTTGAAAACCAGGCTTATTATCCCGATATGATTTGAGCCCTCTATGTTGTAGATATCTTCCCGCCTGATATTGATTCCCACATCTTTGAAAACCGATATCCATGCGTCAGCATGATATGGCATAGAATCGACAAGCACGCCATCCATATCAAATATCACAGCCTTAATCATTTTTACCTACATCTGCGCGGATCCGCTGCGAAATATAGAATTAGCACCGCAAAGAACGCAAAGAACGCAAAGTTCGCAAAGATTATTGCTGCTATGCTTTGCGTTCTTTGTGAACTTTGCGATGAATTAAGTTTAGCACGTTCATGAATGAACTCGATAATACTGTAGGGCATTAATATTACCCCATCTTCTTTGCAGCAAGCTCGATCGCTTCAATCAGACTATCTTTTGGCATGATCGAAGTAACAGGGATACGCAGGATCTTCTCAACAGTAGTGCTTACAATAGGTGCGCATACAAGAGCTTTTGCGCCATCCCTCTCTGCTTTTATTGCGGCGATAATGGCTTCTTCCATTGATGTGGCAGAGTATTCCCTTATCGTGAGGAGCTTTCCACCCACCTTTAATTTCTTCTCGGTAATATAATCAAGGACGGGACGGGCTGCGATAACAGCGATAAAATCGGGTTTTTCCGTTCCTTCCATTTTGCGAAGCACAGCAATGATCTGCCGCAAGGTCTTGATATTTGGTTCGCGCTGGCCTGATAACAATTTATAGATTGTGCTTGCGGGAATACCGGATTTTTCGCTAAAATCCGCAGCTGTCAAACGAAGCTCTTCTTTAAGGATTCTCTGGAATTCTTTTATAAAGGATTCATCAGATTCCATTGCTGCATGTATCAGTTCGTCAGATGTCATCACAATCGTATAGTGGTTATTTAATATTATACGTTTGGATAAATCGAATGATCTCTCTTGCTCAGTATGAGTTCATTCTTAATTTCTCCAACAAAATCGCTGTGGCCTCAGTTTGAATCGAACACGGATGACACGGATCGGACGGATTTTCACGGATCCGTGAGCATCGACCCTTGGAATAAAAGAAGTCACATCCGTATTATAGTTGAATACCAAACAATTAAAACTATCTTTGCGTCCTTTGCGCTCTTTGCGGTGAAAAAAATCGTGCACCGCAAAGGACGCAAAGAGCGCAAAGTGTTTGGCATTTTGTGAAATAAATTAGTTCTTGACTATAATCATCTCTGTCTTTTTGTCTTACCTACACCAATGATGAGCACATCCGACAAAAGTGCTGTCAACCATACGAACAAGAAATAAGAACCAATCATACGAGGAACTATTCATCCATTGAATACAAAGTCAAAGGTCTTCTTTCCCTCTGAACCCAAAGCTATAGATAATGTAATATACAAATCAGGAAAGAGTTATGCTAAAACAACTTAGAACGATTATGATAGTAATGTCCCTAATGATCGTTTCATCCGGATACACAACAACTACAGCCAATGCTGAACCCACCATTAATCAAGAAGCTAAACCAGAACAAATACTTACATGCGCCGATATTTCTCCACATATGCGAGAGCTTATGGGAACGCATGAATGCGACGGCGTGCCATATGTTCCAGGAAACAGATCATTTGACGACCATGTCAAAGAAGCTACACCAGACCAAATACTCACATGTAAAGATGCCTCCGAACACATACGAGAGATAATAAACTGCGATGTAAACGCCACTGGTGGAAACTACAGTAATGATTTCAACATTACAATCGAAGAACCACCACAACCAAAGCTAACAGTCACAAAAGTAAACAGAACAGTACCAGGCAAGGGTATCGGAGAATCTATTGGGGATTTATTCAAACACATTCGAAGCTGGGTCTCAGGATACTTCCATAAAAATGAAGTACGCAGCCCCGGTGCAGGTCCGGCGAGAAGCTAAATATACTGGCAAGCCGGGACTGTCAAAAAGTTGGTATTGGGGGCTATCATAAATATTTGAAAATAAAAAACCACAGATGAGATTCAAGATAGCGAATCTGCAATTGTAACACCAGAAGATTTTACACCTACCTCATAAGAACTTCTAAATATATAGGCATAACATATATGATAATCCAGCGACAAGCATTGGCTGCGGTATAAATTAAGGGGAAAACTGAGCATGGAAATTGATGAAATCATAACCCGGTTGAAGTCGTTATCCAACCCAAAATCGGTGGAGGGGATGGCGCGCTATGGCATCAATCCTGAAAAGACCCTGGGCGTTTCGATCCCGGCTTTGAGAAAAATGGCTAAAGATATCGGAAGATCACATGTTCTAGCCTCTGGACTCTGGGATACAGGTATCCATGAAGCAAGGATACTGGCAGGGATGATCGACGAACCGGACAAAGTGGACGATTTCCAGATGGAGCAATGGGTCAGGGATTTTGATTCCTGGGATGTGTGCGACCAGTGCTGCATGAACCTTTTTGACAGGACCGGATTTGCATACCACAAAGCGATCGAATGGAGCAGCAGAGAAGAAGAATTTGTCAAAAGAGCAGGATTTGCTTTAATGGCAGCCCTTGCATTTCATGATAAAAAAGCTGGCGATGAAGCGTTCTTGAAGTTTTTTCCTGAAATCGAAAAAGAGTCAGTTGATGAAAGGAACTATGTCAAAAAAGCCGTAAACTGGGCACTTCGTCAGATCGGGAAACGGAACATCGATTTGAACATGCTGGCGATTCAGACTGCGAAAAATATCCGGAAAATCGACTCCAGGTCTGCCAGATGGATAGCCGCAGATGCGTTGAGGGAGCTGGAAGGAGAAGCGGTTCAAAAGAGGTTGCAGGATAAGAAAACAAAATCATAATAATTGCTTTATTTATCCTGAAAAAATTTATAGGACATAGCGTTATTGAGAAGTGATAATATGAAATTATCAAATATAAAAAAAGAAAAAAAGAAAGAGAACCAGCCTGAAAAACTGGATGAATCTGACACAATATCCATAATGAAAGTCCTTGAAGAGGCAGGATTATCAGAAGAGGTTCTCGTTTCAGCCGCCATGGAACTTTATGTACCTCATCCCGGCGTAGAAACGCGGGAGATCGCAGAGAAAGTCTTCAAGAGAGAAATGTTGCATGCACTCTCTGATCCCAACCTGAGCATTCTTCTATATGCAGGCATGCTTCTTGAAAAGGCCGGAGAGAAAGGCGAGCTTCCTGGCATGACCAAAGAGACCTTTAATAAAGACCTCACCTTCCTCATCGTTGATGAAGTGATCGGGATGAGCATTGCAAAATACATAAGCGGCGATAAAGGTATATTTGAATACGTGAGATTTGACAAATTAAAGCCCGGAATCCTGTCAACGCTTGGGCCTTTTATGGACGATGTGATAGCCGGCCTCATTGGCGGCGCTTCAGCCAATATGTATTCAAGAGGAAAAAGTGATGGCGATAAAGCAGCCAGGAAACCAAAAAAGATTGCTGCAAAGCCAAAAAGGGTCGAAGTCACAAAGGTCGGTTTTGCCGGATGAGACAATTCCTCCCAGCCCTGCGTAATGGTTTTGGTTTTCTTTCTACGATACCTGTGGGTATTAGTATGGAAGGCATTGAAAACCTCATGAAGCATATCTACCTGTTCCCGGTAGTGGGCGCAGTTATTGGAATTATTCTTGCCGTGATCGGATTAGCTTCATCTCTGGTATTATCCCCAATAATGCTCGCACTGGTTGTTATCATTTCGATCTATTATTTCACCGGAATTAACCATATTGACGGGCTGGCAGATTTCGGGGATGGCATAGCAGCGCATGGTACAAAAGAGAAAAAGATAGCAGCTATGCGGGATACCGCTGTCGGAACCGGCGGCATTGTTTTTTGCATGATATCCATCCTTGGTCTTTTTGTATCACTTGTATCGATCCAGGAAAGCAATGTATATCTCCTTCTCCCTTTTGCATTGATCGTGGCAGAAACAAGCGCCAAACAATCCATGGTCACGGTTGCAGCATTCGGGCGACGGATCCATGAAGGTTTCGGGGCTATGACTGTTGATAATACAAAGAGATCCGACTTTATCATAGGAACCATCTTTTCGGCATCGGTATGTTATATTGTTCTTGGTTTCCCCGGTATCGAAGCATTCATAATTTCACAACTGGCAGGACTTATGGTCCTTAATACTGCCAACCGCCATTTTGGGGGTGTGAGCGGGGATATCGTGGGCGCTGCCAATGAAATAGGGCGCCTTGCAGCCCTTCTGTATTTAGGAGGTGCCGGATGGATTCTCTTGTAATGGCAGGCGGGATGGGAAAGCGCCTGGGGAAGGATGAAAAACCTCTCACTCTTCTTTGCGGGAAACCGCTGATACATTATGTTCTCGATGCTCTTCTTCTTTCAAAAAACATAGAACGTATTTTTGTCGCAACTTCGCCGCGAGTCAAAAAAACTGATGATTGGCTTCTTGATTTTAAAAAAAAACATACCAACGTTGAAATAATTCACACAGAAGGGGTGGGTTTTGTTCATGACATGATAGGCGCGGTCGAGGACGCAGGCATCACCGGGAGCGTTTTTATAATGATGGCCGACCTTCCTCTTGTCACGTCCGGGCTCATAGACCGGATAATAGAGAAATATACAGAAGTAAACACCCCCGCGCTTTCGGTTCACATGAGGCTTGATGTGTTTACGAAGCTTGGCTTAAGACCTGATACTGTTTTTCATAAGAATGATGATTTCATTGTCCCCTGCGGGATAAACATTCTAGATGCTGCAATGATCCAGGAAGAGCAGGAGGATTATAATCTTATCCTGGATGAAGAGGAACTGGCGTTGAACGTAAATGCCCCCGGTGATCTTGAGGTTTGTGAGAAGTTTTTCAAAGGCAAAAGGACAGATCGGAAATGAACATCTCAATCGACATCTCATTCAGGTGAGGCATTACGATTATTCTCATAGCCCTGGGGTTTCGCGTCATCGAAGTGACCCAGCCTTTTGCCCTCAGTTTCTTACGGACTTCATCAAGGTCAGGAACATCCAGCGCCACGATGTTCATCACTGGCTCGATAAGCGGTTCCACACCGAGTTTTCGTGTTCCCTGTACAAGCATGTCTGTCATTTTCATGCACTTTTTGACGATATTGCGGTATCCATCTTCCCCCAGGTGTTTCATAACAGCATAAGTTGCCGCTACTGCCGCCCCGCTTCGTGTGCCTGCAAGGGAATGCTGTTTCCTGATAGTAAGGTATGGTGTATCTATTTCAAGCGGAAGAAGACAACCTTCGTCCCTAAAAAGAAGACCTCCAGCAGGAATGGTTGACATTCCCATTTTATGAGGGTCGGATGTCATTGATGTGACCCCTTTAACTGAAAAATCAAAATTATATTTTTTATCGAGGTATGGAATGACAAATCCCCCGAAGGCCGCATCCACATGCAAGAAGAGGTCATTTGACAGGGCAAGTTTTGCCAGTTTATCAACCGGATCGATCTGCCCGAATTCAGTTGAGCCTGCGATGCCTACAAGGGCTATTGTATTCTTATCGATAAGGTTTCCCACAGAGTCTATATCCACCTTAAATTCCCTATCCAGGGATGCTTTTCTTATTTCAATTCCAAGGATATCTGCTATCTTGTCAAAAGAAAAGTGGGCTGAAGCCGGAACTATCATGTTTGGATGCTTCTTGTTCTTGATATTCCTGGCAGTTCTTAATGCCTGTATGTTGGATTCTGTGCCTCCTGTGGTCAAATAACCGCATGCATTGCCATCGCCAAGCATGCTGCCCATCATTCTTATCACTTCTTCCTCAAGTTCCTTTGTTCCCGGGAACAATCCAAAGTCACCCATATTTGATGAAATGAATTGCATATGGGC
>JAPZAP010000051.1 GCA_027460585.1 Candidatus Methanoperedens sp.
ATATACCCTATAGGGTATATAAATATATAAATCTTTCGGTCACTATTTGTTGTGATAAAAACGGAAGAGGAGAAGGGAAAAAAGGAAAATATGGTCTTAGAAAATCAGATTAAACCCTAGGATTTTGCGAAGGTTGGGTTATCAACTTTAAATGCAATATCTAAATCGGAAAGAACCAAACAACTCTTAAGAACAAAGTCTTTGTTGAATTCAAAGCCTTCTCCAATTCTATTAATTTCATCTACAAATGAAGTAATTTCCTCTCTTGCATCTTTTGTTTTCCATTGAGCGGTTGCAATAGATAATAGTAAATCTGAATAATTTAATTCAGTCCCACCACTATTCACTCTTATAAAAATATTAAGGACTTTATCTAATTTCTGTGAAGTTTCAAGGTAGTAATTTATAACTCTATCTTCTGTAATAACTTGATATAATTTAAATAAACATTCCTCTGCAAATGGACATTCGATTAAACCATTTTCCCTCAAAAATTTATTAATATCTCGCAAACTCTCGAATTCAACGATTTTGCTAACTTCAAACCAAAAAGTCTCTGCGTCCTTTTTGATTGCTTCTTCTTTTGTCAAAAAAGAAAAATTGTATTCTAAATCAAATTCATCGGATTTAGATAAGAGATTTAGGAACAACTTTCTTTTTGGAAAAGCGTCATCATTCTCCCATCGTTTTCTTGGTATCTTGTAAGAATATGACCCCTTAATGCCAATATATAAAGCAGTTAATCTTTGTTGCCCATCAAGAATGGCAGTTATGTCATCTTTTCCTGTTATCTCTGCTTTGGGATTATGTGTATAATCCCTCTCATGATATTTTGTTATGAATTCATAAAATTGGAATTCCTTTGATTTATCTTTATCAACATTCCATAATAGAAATGATCCGATTGTATACTCTCTCATTAATGAATCAAATAACCGAATAATTTTTTCGGGACCCCAAACAAATTCTCTTTGAATAGCTGGAAGAAGGTATTTTTTCTTATGAATTGATTCGATTGTTTCTTTTATGGTTATTGGCGTTTGAAAAGCAGATTTTTTTGCATCCATTTTATCCTCAATAATTATATTATACCTATTTATAATTATTCAGAGTTCTGCAAACCGCCCCGCCTTCCCAAATTCCTCCTCGATCCTCAGCAACTGGTTATACTTCGCATTCCTCTCGCTCCTTGCCGGCGCGCCTATCTTTATAAGCTCGGCGTCGATAGCAACGGAAATATCAGCGATCGTGGTCTCTTCGGTTTCTGCATACAGACGGTAAAGTTTTATATATTATCTGATGTAAATTGAATATAATGGCAGAATCAGGACTTATTATAAGAAGATTGGCAGATGATGTAGTATCTCTAAAGGAGCAGATGACCCGAATAGAGATTACCTTAAATGAAATTGATAAAGACATTCATCGAGAAATAAATCCAGAATATCTTAAGAAATTGGAAAAAATTCAAAAACAGCAGGGCATTAAATTCACAACAGCCGAAGAATTTGATGAATATTTTTCTGATTGATTGAAACAAATAATCTAGACGCGCTGGCAAAACATGAATCAAAATAAAGTTCCAACGACGTCCTATTCCTTTGAGCTAAAGCCTGAGCTGGCAACTAAATTGAAAAAGTTGAAAAAGAAGGACACACTACTGTTCACACGAATCAAAAAGAAGATTTTTGAAATTATTGAGCATCCCAATCACTACAAACCGCTGAAATACGGCATGAAGACAATCCGGCGAGTGCATTTTAACCCGTTTGTTTTGACTTTTACACTAGATGAAGACAAGCATCATGTGGAATTTCTGGATTTTGCGCACCACGATGAAATATATTTATGATAAGGTTTTAAAGAGAAACACTTGATTGTAATCGAGTGATTTATTTACTTCATTCGACCACAATCTGTGACTGAATTCTTTAACTCATATCCCCACAAACCCTTACCAGCGCGCCTGTCTTTATAGGCTCGGCGCCGATAGCAACTGAAATTTAGCGATCATGGTATATTCAAAGAGAGAGCATTCTCCGTTCTTTCTTGAAAGGATCGTCCCAAAAACAAAAATAGGATTAAACAAATATAGCACCCTACTACATGGAAAAGATGACACCGGCGATGCGCCAGTATTACGAGGCAAAAGAGAAGCACAAAGATGCCCTGATATTTTTCAGGATGGGTGACTTCTATGAATCTTTCGGGGAAGATGCCGGGGTGATCGCAAAAGAACTGGGGATAACACTTACTTCGCGGGGCAGGGATAAAGAAGGCGGGGATATGCCGCTGGCTGGTATCCCGTATCATGCCATTGATTCATACCTTCCAAAACTTATCAAAAGAGGATACAAAGTAGCCATCTGCGAACAGCTCGAAGACCCAAAAAACGCAAAGGGTGTCGTGAAAAGAGGAGTTGTCAGGGTCATAACGCCGGGAACTGCTATTGATTCATCACTTATCCAGGAACAGTCCAATAATTACCTTATGTCGGTTTCGAGTGAAAATGCAGAATTCGGCGTCTCCTTCCTTGATGTGAGCACAGGGGAATTCATGACAACGCAGTTCGCAGATAATCTGATTTTTGACAAAATAATTAGCGAAGCTGCAAGAATGCATCCGGCTGAATGTATCCTTCCGCCAGCGCTTTTTGATAACAAGAAACTTTGTGAGCGCCTAAGAGGCACAGGCATCACGATTAATAAACTGGACGCGGAAGCTTTTGACACAAGAAATGCAAAAGATATACTTCTCAAGCATTTCGGGGTCCTGACGCTTGAGGGCATGGGATGCGAGAAGCTCCCCCATGCAGTTGCAGCATCAGGCGCCGCGCTTTCATACGCAAAGACCACCCAGATGCGTGATCTGGCTCATATTCAGGCGTTACGTGTTTATTCAGAGAGCGAGTTCATGGTGCTTGATTCCATCACACTCAGGAACCTGGAGATCATCCAGGGCATACGGGGAGAAGGAGGAAGCTCTCTATTATCTGTACTTGACCATACAAAAACACCTATGGGAGGACGCCTCTTGCGTAAATGGCTTCTTTTGCCCCTTATATCTGTGAATAAAATAACCCAACGTTACGAAGGCATTGATGAAATTGTCAAGAAAACATTGATGCGGTATGACCTGCGCTCAATAATTACACGGGTTCGCGACATTGAGCGCCTTATAGGGCGCATCGTTTATGGTAATTCCAATGCCCGTGATCTGATAGCGCTTAAAGTTTCACTTCTTGCCGCACCTGAAATTAAAAAGTCACTTAAAGAAAGCGAAATAAAATCTGTTTTCCTGTTGAGCATACTGGAAAGGCTGGGTGATCATAACGATATTGTCGCATTGCTTGAAAAGGCGCTTCTTGATGACCCGCCGCAGGGGATACGCGAAGGCGGGATGATCAAAGAAGGATATAATGAAAAGCTTGATGAACTCAAGAAAATGTCCTTTCATGGTAAAGACTGGATAGCGCAGATGCAGCAGAAAGAGCGCGACCGCACAGGAATAAAATCCCTGAAGATCGGATACAATTCCGTGTTTGGTTATTATATCGAGGTCACAAAAACAAACCTTTCCCAGGTGCCTTCCGATTATATCAGGAAGCAGACTACCGCTAACGGTGAACGCTTCTATACACCTGAACTCAAGGAAAAAGAGGTATTGATACTTTCTGCCGACGAAAAACGAATGGCGCTTGAATTTGAACTTTTCACTGAGCTCAACTCTTTTGTGGCAGCACGATCTAAAGAGCTTCAAATTACGGCGCAGGCTATAGGGGAACTGGATGTTATCACAAACCTGGCAGAAATTGCGGTGAATAACAAATATGTGCGCCCTGAAGTGAATGATGGTTGCAATATTCTCATAAGGGATGGCAGGCATCCTTCTGTTGAATATGCGCTTTCCGGCGGTTTTGTCCCGAATGATACGCACATGGACTGCCAGGAAAACCAGTTCCTGCTCCTGACAGGTCCCAATATGGCCGGAAAATCCACTTACATGAGACAAACCGCGCTTATCGTGGTGATGGCCCAGATCGGCAGTTTTGTGCCAGCGACTTATGCTTCCATCGGGCTTGTGGACAGGATATTCACACGCGTAGGCGCCTTTGACGACCTTGCAAGCGGCCAGAGCACGTTCATGATAGAGATGGTGGAACTTGCGAATATCCTTAACAATGCCACGCCAAAGAGTCTTATCCTGCTTGATGAAATCGGGAGGGGCACAAGCACTTATGATGGTTTCAGTATTGCAAAAGCTGTGGTTGAGTTCATCCATAATAAAGACCGCCTGGGCGTCCGGGCGCTTTTTGCCACCCATTACCACCAGCTTACAGCACTTAGCAGCGTTCTTAAACGTGTGAAGAATTTTCATGTTGCTGTAAAAGAAGAAGGCAATGACCTGGTTTTTTTGCGAAAAATAATTCCAGGCGCAACAGACAGGAGTTACGGCATCCATGTGGCAAGGCTTGCAGGTGTTCCGCTAAAAGTTACACAAAGGGCAAAAGAGATCTTAAAAGAGGTCGAGAGCGCAAGTGTCATGGGGCGCGCAAAGGACAGCGCGAAATATACGCAGCTTATGCTTTTTGATGCTGATAATACTACAAAGGAATCTCCAGTTGTTGAGGAGTTAAAGAAGCTCAATGTGGATGCTATGACACCAATCGAGGCGCTGAATGCGCTTGCGGCGCTCAAGAAGAAAGCGGGAGAGAAATAGAAATAGACGGGGAAAATAATATAAAATTTCTGATCTCTGTGCCTGGTATGAAAAAAAAATAACAACGAACTGGTACGAACTCAATACGAACTAACGCCACCTGAGGTCGTATAAGTCGTATAAGTTCGTTTTCCTATCTATATTTTTTCATCTTAAGTTATGAACCAGAGGTTCAGCCGACTCTGTGGACACATGACAGATATATTTGAATAAGAGCCAAAATCAAAGACTGTCAATAATAGGCAGGAACATTGGCCGGATATCGTCGGGATTTGCACAAAGATTGTCGGGTGGATAAGGTAGAAAAAGTATAAGTTCTACTAATAGGAAATATATGTTAGGAATGGAATTCTAAAAAGTGTATATTCAACAAGAATAAAAGTTCTAATTTAGGGAATTAAAGGAGGTTAGCAAGATGAAATCAGCACAGATCAGAAAATATGGAAGCAGTGAAGTAGTTGAGATCAATAAAAATGCACCGGTGCCGGTCATCTCACAAGGCCAGATCCTTGTCGAGGTTTACGCGGCAGGTGTTAACCCCGTAGACTGGAAGATCCGTGAAGGATATTTGAAGGAAATGGTGCCCTTGAAATTTCCGGCAACCCTTGGAGGAGATTTTTCAGGCGTAGTTATTGAAACGGGCGCCGGGGTTTCTGAGTTCAAGAAGGGTGATGAGGTTTACGGGCAGGCCGGCGCCTTAAGAGGCGGTTCAGGATCATTTGCGGAATTTGTTTCCACTGACACAAAAGTCGTATCACGAAAACCAGGGAAGGTCGATCATCTGAAAGCTGCTGCATTGCCGCTTGTCGGTGTGAGCGCCTGGCAGGCACTTGTTGAGAATATTGGGCTTTCAAAAGGAAAGAAGATACTCATCCACGGAGGAGCGGGAGGTATAGGGACCATGGCCATACAACTGGCAAAATACCTCGGGGCTTATGTTGCAACAACGGTGAATGCCAGGGATATGGAATATGCCAGAGAACTCGGAGCAGATGAAACTATTGATTATAAGAATCAATCCTTTGAAAAGATGTTGCATGACTATGATGCAATATTTGACACGGTCGGCGGCGAGACCTATGCGAGATCATTTTCAGTTCTCAAAAAAGGAGGTATAATAGTTTCGATGCTGGAACAGCCCCGCCCTGACTTAATGAAAAAATACGGTGTAAATGCCATAGCACAATTTACACAAGTGAATAGTGAGCGTTTGTCCAGGGTAGCTGAACTTGCGGATAAGAATATTTTAAAAGCGCAAGTCGAGAAAACTTTTCCCCTGGAAAAAGCCAGGGAGGCTCTTGAATATCTGCAAACAGGGCATCCGAGAGGTAAGGTCGTCTTGAAAATAAAATAGAATTATGCATATGGAGTTTAAACATGCCAAAAAATATGACTTTTGAACTGGCTATGGAAGCGATGAGCAAAATGTCTCTCGATGAGATAAATGCAAGTTTGGCAGATCTGACTAAGATATGTGTTTGCGGGAAATGTCCAAGTTATAAGGGCACAGGAGAAACAAGATTATTATTCTGTGTAACAGGGAAAAGGGCATTAATCCAAAAAGAGAAAGGCTGCATGTGCCCGGCCTGTCCGGTCACAGAGAAATTGGGTCTTAGATGGCTGTACTATTGCATGAAAGGATCAGGCAAAGAGCAGGCTGGCCTATAATTCTCTATATATGATTCCATATGACAGCACATCCAAGCGGCAGAAAATTGGGTATCCATTTGATCCCGGCACCTGATCCTAAAAAATGTGAGGGAATTAAAGTTCTGGGCATATCGGGCTCTTCCAGGCAAAGAGCGGGGATAAGCAAATCAGAAAAAGTTTTATTGAAAGCACTTGATATTGCAAAAAGCTATGGGGCAGTAACCAATTTCATCCGGTTGCAGGATCTGAAGATTTATTATTGCGAAGGCAATTATTCAACGAATCCGGGTTTTTGCACTTATCCATGCCAGAGTTCAATGAAATATGAAGACGACCAGATGCAAATAGTTTATGATGCCATTCTGGAAACCGATGTCATGATCCTGGCTACCCCCATTCGATGGAATAATCATTCTGCGCTCATGCAAACTTTTATAGAGAGAATGAACTGTATCGAGAATTCAGATGCCTGGTTCGGGAAGCGATTGATCAATAAAAAAGTGGCGGGATTGATAATAATAGGTCACGTTGACGGGGTACAGCATGTCGCAGGGAATCTCATGAATTTTCTCAACTGGCTGGGCTTCCATATGCCGCAGGATATGATCGCTTCATGGGTTGGCCCGAACGATGAAGATACGACAAAGGATTGGGAAGAAATCCAGGCCAATCCCTATACGCAGGAGGATATTGTGAATATGGTATATAGTGTTCTCAGGCTTGCGTGTAACATAAAAAATAGTGATCAGGAAATTCCTGAGGGAGATACTATTTAAGAAAGCTTATTTTAATCTATAAAATTCCGTTACGGTATTTTTTAGAATATATCCCGTTACGCAATCAGACAATATAATTTATTTTTAAATATATATTAGTAAAAAATTAAAAATATGTTCAACCTGAATAATTCCGTTACGCAAATAATTGAGTTAATACCCGTAACGGTATTTATACGGAGATATTCCGTTACGCAATTATCTTATATATTCCCCGTAACGGTATTTATGTCGTTAAATTCCGTTACGCAATTATTATATATAATATCCGTAACGGAAATTAAAAATATTATTATTCAAACCTCTTATTTTAATTTATGGCGATAGTTCTATATCGAGTCTTACATTTTATACCAGGCAATCTCAAAACAATATTTCAAAGAAAAATTCTATTTTGCACATGTGACCAGAGAATTTTTTGAATCAATTGAACTGATCTAATTTTGATGAAAGATGGTGTAAAATTTGGGTAAATTCAATGGTTTTTCCCATTAAATCTAGCAATTTACCTTAAAACTGTATATAACAGATATTATATACAGTTTTTTGGAGGCAAATATGAACCGAAATCTCTATTTGATAGAATAATATTTTAGGCCGACGTGAACAACAAAAAATATATCAGAAAGAAGTATATAACTTGCAGCAGGTGCGGAAGAAATAAAATCCATCATGCACATGGATTATGCAGTGGATGCTATATGTCCATTAATCGAATAGAACAGATAAAAAAACATAACGCTGAATCATATCACAATATTCCCTACGAATTATATCTAAAAATAACAGAAAAATGCTGTATCTGCGGTTTTGATTCTATAGTTGAGCTTCATCATATTGATGAAAACCATGAAAATAAATCGTTAAATAACCTTGTTGGCTTATGCCCAAATCATCATGCTATGATTCATCATAGAGATTTCAATACAGAAATAAAAAAATTAATAAATTATAAGTAGCTTTATATACTTTGAGAAAAATAGTGAAATTGGATTCATGATAGTTGATGAGCGTCTTAAAAAGCTTAATACTGAAGCAAAGTTGAGAGGCTTCTCACCACAGACAATAAAAATGTATTTGTTTTATAATGAGAAATTACTTGATTACACAAAAAAGGAACCGGTAGATATCACAGAAGATGACATTAAAGATTTTCTTGGATACAAACTTTCAGATGATTCGGTTTCAAATGCTACGATAGCACTAATAAAAGCTGCCTTGAAATTTTATTATACAGAACTTCTTGGAAAAAATATCTCCCAGATAAAAACTCCAAAGAGGTCACAAAAACTTCCGGTAGTCCTTAGCCAGACTGAAATAAAAAACCTCCTTGATAAAACAGAAAACCTCAAGCACAGGCTTATAATTGAACTCCTCTACTCCACGGGTTTAAGACTTTCAGAATGTATTAATCTGAAATACTCTGACCTTGATCTAAATGATGGTATAGGCTGGGTGCGTTTAGGAAAAGGTTCAAAAGACAGAATTTTTATTATTTCTGATATATTCAAAAAAGATCTCCTCGACTATAAAGAAAAAAATGATTCAGATGGAAAAGGATACATATTTTTAGTGAATGGTAAAAAAATGACCTATAGAGGTATCCAGCATGCGATCAAAGTTTCCGCCGAGCGCGCAGGCATCGATAAACCTGTGCATGTACATACGCTTCGGCATTCTTTCGCAACACACCTTCTTGAGAACGGCGTGGACATCAGGAAGATCCAGAAGCTGCTCGGACACTCGAATTTGCAGACCACGCAGATCTATACCCAAGTTTCAAATGAAGAAATAAAGAAGATAAAGAGTCCGCTGGATATGCTTTGATCAGGGTGAGGAAAACAGGGTAATATTCAAGAAGAATATCTGTCCTTAGATTAATGATTTAATAAATGAATATTTATGATTTGGATTGAGCAGGCGTTGGATAGGTGTGTGTGTTCTATTAGGAGTGACATTTTGAAAATATTGCCTGCTCATACTTATAATAATCATGATAGTATTTAAAGATTTATGATATCTAAAATGATTATAATGATGATTGTAAAGCATAATAATCTTAATGACAGCTTTATATGTTTCTAAATACATTTTGATTATTGGATAATATCAAAGAGTGGAACCTTCTTCTCTTCATATTTCTACGATGTGATATACCTCAGAACACCCCACGGGCACATGACGCCGACCCACGTATGATCAACTCCAAGGATATGTTCTGTGAGAGATTGTTCGTGTGGTTTGCCATCCAGATGCACTTCTTCATGTTGTATGAGAAGGTTTTTATCTTTTTCATTGAAAAATATTCCATCATCGTTGACGTATATTTCTTTATCTTTCGGACAACAAAATCCTCTGAGGAGATACTTCACATACCACAAAGGTTTTGTGCCTCCACAGGCTCTGTAAGCTTCAAAAAACAAATCTCTTTTTAATATTTTCATATCTAACTACCAGTATAATATATAGACTCTGCACCATCTTATTAAATATGTGGTAAATAGTTCAGGATTAGCACAAAAAATGTAATTGTGATAAGTGTTATGCGATTTGATCATAGTCGGAGGAAATTATTTATATGGAAATCCCTGAAAAAATCCAATCATAAGTTTCAAGCAGGAGCATCTGTAAGAAATGAAGGATATCCAAAATAACCCGATTATATTATCTTAAGACATCCTTATTTCCTCTCATGCATCATAGGACATAGAATGACAAGCTACAAAATAATGGTGAAGGATGTTATCAAACAGGCAGATATCCTTCTTGAGATCATAGATGCCAGATTTCCGGAAGAGACACGAAACCATGAAGTAGAGCGTGATGTTGCGCGTTCAAAGAAGCCGTTGATAATAGTTATCAACAAATGCGATCTTGTATCAAGGGAAATACTTGAGGAAACAAAATCACGCCTGTCAAAAATTGCACCCACGGTCTTTGTGTCCAGTAAGGACGGATTCGGGAAAACAATGTTAAGACACATGATCCTTGAAAACGCCAGTATAAAAGGACGTGATATACTGGTCGGTACTCTCGGATATCCAAATACAGGAAAATCCTCGGTTATCAATGCGGTATCTGGGAGACATTCAGCTCCCACATCTCCAATATCGGGTCATACAAAAGGAGTGCAAATTGTGAAGGCAGGTTCGCGCATCAAATTTATCGATACTCCAGGTGTGATCCCTTTTGGCGAGAACGACCAGTATATACAGGGGATTCTTGGAGTTAAAAGTGCATCGCATCTGGAGGACCCCATTGGTGTTGCATTGAAAATAATTGAGAAAATGTGCGCCGGGAATAAAACCATTATTGAATCCTTCTATAAAATAACAATTGAGGGACAGGATTCTTACGATGTGCTAACACTCATTGGGAAGCAGTGCAATTTCCTCCAGAAGAAGGGTGAGGTTGATGAATCAAGGGCTGCTATGAAGATAATCGATGACTGGCAAAAAGGGGCGCTTATGAATGGATCACCTTAACTCTTCCAACTTTGCCATCCATTAATTCAACTTTTATTCCATTTGGATGAAATGAAGAATTTGTCAGGATTCTCTTTACAATACCACGGGTTATTTTACCACTCCTCTGATCTTCCTTTAAAACTATCCCTACACTTGCTCCTGGTTTAATATTTTCTCGGTAACTAGCTTTTTCCATAGTGAAATGTTAATTCATGGTTATATAAACATATACAAAAGTCTCATTATTTACCGTACATTCTCGTTCTGATAGACGCCTGAATATCCTTTCAGGACCTCCTCTCCAAGCCTGAAAAACAAGAGCTGAAGAACACGGGCACCTTTTTTTATCCTGAAACCCTTTTCATTATATACCACAAGAAGGCTCTCGCTTCTCCCGCTATATCCTGCGTCCCATACAGCAGTTTCCACAGTAACACCGCAGCGAAGAAGGCTTGAGCGCGGTTTTGCGATAGCAGCAATGTTTTTCGGGATATTGACTATTTCATTGAACACTATCTTGTAACTGCCTTTTGGCAAATGCAGCCATCCATCATCATCAAAATCAAGGTTCTTCGTCTGGGGGAGTTTTCTTTGTGAATTGTCAAAAGCGATCGCCCCTGAATTTTCATGTGATTCCACCCGCTGCAGGGTCAATTCGACACCGTTTGGCTGAACCTGGATATCCGGGTCTATCATTTGTTCGACGAGCGGCGGCTTTGCATTTATAAGAGTGATCAATTCGTTATGGGATAACATGTGTGCAAAATTAGGGGGAGAATGCATAAGCATTTGCTGAAAGAAGAATAGACTTTTTTTTTCTTGGTAAAAAAAGAAATTGACATCAAATCTGTGTAAATCGGCGTTAATCCGTGTCTAAAAAGAGAAATTATAATTAGGGAACGTAATTAAAAGCCCAAGACACGGATTTCACGGATTAACACAGATTATTGAAAGCCAAATAAATCGACTTATCTATTTCAGTAGTGGGATAAGGAAATGTGTATAGTTTCCTATGCATTGAAAAGTCCCCTTATGACGATAGCTTTTGGATCTCTACCATAAGTGGATGCTCTGAAAAATCATCCAGCGCTATATTAAATTCACAACCAGTATTTAATTTCATTAATTCGATCAAATTTTGAAGCGCCACAGTTAACGATTCATGATCAGGAACGTCACACACCTCAGCATTCAAAGGATATGTTTCTTTCAGTTCAACCGGATATGGGCCAAATGGCGGTTTAAAATCAAGGACCCAGTCAAATTCATCTTCGTTATCAAGTCTATGGTTCTTGACAAGAACTTTTCCTTCAAGCTTTAAGTTCTTCAGTCTTTTCCTGTGCCTTATAACCTCAGGCCTCAAAGCTGATTCAGGCCCGCTGTAAAAGAATGTTGCCCTTGATAAAGGCTGGAATTCTTCGATCCAACCTGAATGTTTTGACAGGGTATGCATGAGTCCTGATAATAATTTGGGATGCCCCCGGCTTCGATATTCCACAAGTTCCCAGAGGTTTCCCTCATGGATGGCCTGCTTTACTTCCCGTATTTCCTCAAATGTGACATAGAGGTTATGGCTGGCAAGCAATTCTTCCTTATTATCGCTTTCCATTAATTCACGAACATTATACGAACTGCAAACAGGACAGGAACAGGGTAGGTACTGGAGCTGTTCTAAGTGATAAGTGCCCCGTGCAGTCATGTATCTTCCGTCCTTGGCGTATAAAGCATAAGATGCGGAATCAAAAAGATCGCACCCCAGAGCCACAGCCAGTGAGAACATCATGGGATGCCCTGCCCCGAAAAGATGCACGGGCGCGGCAGGAGAGAGTCCCTTTTTTGATGCAACGATAACGTCAACCAGGTCTGAATACCGATATGATTCCATAAGAGGAACAACTGCGCCAAGAGGATAAACATCAAAATCAAGCTGGCTCAATTCGCGCGCCGATCTCTCCCTCAGTTCGGGAAATGTGGAACCCTGGACTGGCGCTGCAAGAAGCATCTCTTTTTTCAATCCCAGAGCCTCTTTTTCCCGCGCAAGCGTCTGTTCAAGTTCAGACTCGGCGCGCGTCCACGAAACATCAGGAGGCGTTGGTATATCCAGGGGCACGCCGATGTCAGAGCCGATATCCCTCTGGAATTCAACTATCTGTTTATTATTTACTTCAACTTCCCCATAGATCGATAACTGATATGAACCTGAGTCGGTCATTATAGGCCCATCAAAACCGATAAGTGAATGCAGCCCCCCCCTAAGGGCGCGCTCCCTGAGTTCTGGTTTGCGGTAAATTATGTATGAATTTGTTATTATGACCTGGGCGCCGAATTTTCGAAGTTCAGATGGTTTAATGGTCTGAATATTAGGATTAACAACAGGCATTATAGTTGGCGTCTCGATTACACCATGTTTAGTTTCAAGCCGTCCGATGCGACCGGCGCAGTCCTTATGAAGAATTTCGAAGATAGGGGGCATTATAGGCTAAGATTGGATTGGGGGGTATATTAGGGTGAGGTTTCCGGGGAAAGAGGAGATGGGGTGTCGTGGGGTAATGCCGTTACGGAAAATCATTTGAAGTTTCCGTTACGGAATATTTTATATTTTTTCCCGTGACGGAATTAGTAACTTACTATCCCGTAACGGCTTTTAGGAGCTATTTCAGCGGGAAATGTTTCAGCATGGAACTTTGATTCGATCAAATACAAATGAGGGAGCTGTTGGACAAAATTAAGCTGAGTACAATTTCATCAAATTATGCCAGACACCCATACATGTTAGTGCGGTGCCAATACGGTTATCCTTTTTTTGTCCCCGGCCTTTGTTGTCTATAACCTTTATATGGGTTAAAAACGTCTAAGCAAACTCAATACGCTTATCTAATATTGATTTTGGGATATCCTTTTTATCAAAAGGGATTTCTTAAATTATCCAATATCGATACCGTTTTGTGCTTTTTACAAAAAAGCATTGACGAGATAGCCAAGCCCGGTATGGCGCAGGGTTGCTAACCCTGTGTTCCGCAAGGAGCTCGGGGGTTCAAGTCCCCCTCTCGTCGCCTTTTAATTTATTAAATATGGTATTTTCCTTTGTCTTCCCGATATCCTATTGGTCTTGATAAGCGGATTTTCGTTGTATATGCCTTCCAATCAGACCGTATCGCCATTTTTGCTCATCAATGAAGATTGGATAGTTGAATAAACATACCCTGACCTACATTCAGAGTTTCTGCCAGGTCAAATCCTGCATTGAGGATTAACAGATATAGATAGATGATTTTTTTCTTGATACCGGTAAACTCAAGATAATGTGTCGTTTTTCTTTAATAAAAGATTGTTAAAAAAATAGTGACAATGCAAGTTACTGGCTTGCATTGCTCTCATTATGTATTACGTTTATGTCCAGTATATTCGGCTCACCACGCATGCCACTATATCTCAATGCAAGCCTATACTCCCCGGTGGTATTGAAAATATAGCTATTTCTAACACGGAGAACCATATCAGGTATCTTCTTATCCATTTCAACAATCGTATAGTCGCTTAACTCCTTATTCACAATGATAACCATATCCCCCGCGTTTATAGTGATACTACTTGTGGGATAGTACCTGTCTTCTTTAACAAATATATCTACATTCTTTCCCGTAGGAGTTGCAGCTACATATGGTGTTGGCTCAGGAGTGGGTGTCGGGGTTGCTATCTCTGTTGTCTCAGTGGTTTGGACTGATATCGAAGTGGTGGGAATAGGCGTTGGAGTTGGGGATGGAGTAGGAACAGGCGTAAATTCCCTAGGTGTGCCTGATTTGAGAGTTATAGGCATAATCCTCGCTTCAACTTTCTGCCCGTTAACGGATAAAGTAATTGTTATTTCATAGGTACCTGCAAGACTTCTTCCCTGCATTTGTTCAATTGTATTGAAAACAGCGGCAATCTTACCATTTGTCCCTGGTTTTATCTCAGTATTAAAATCCATGGAATAATTTCGCGTTTTCTGTTCTTCGCTCATGGTCTTTAAAGCTATATTTGCCAGGGCATCATCAAGCGTTTTTACTGTGGCTTTTATATCAACAGTCTCATTGGTGATGGTTTCACTTCCAGTATTCGCTATAAGGAGTTCGGCTGTTACTTTCTCGCCTGCTCTGACATCAGCTGGAACAAGTTTTACATCAACTACTTTCGCGTCAAGGTTGGCATTTGCATGTTCGATTTTTTGCACTTCCACGGTAGTTGTTTTTGAGGAGTTCGAAGAATCGGAACCTGTACAACCTGACAGGGCTACTATCAGGATAATTAATATTATGATTGGAAACTTTTTGTTCATTACTTCACCTATAGTTAAAATAGTTTTATTGCATAAAAAGATTTCTCATTATTATAATTGTATAAACTATTATAATCCCGGATATTTTGCGAATAATTTTATACTCGAAAGCCAATTCAACTCGTGATGCGTGTACAAAGGACATTTTTGGCTATAATAGCATTGTTTCTCATTATCTTAACAATTGCAGTTGCAGATGCCCAAACCACAAAATGGTACAAATATGAAGCAGGTATTGAAGAAGCAGGTTCAACCGGAAAACCTGTTATCATGGATTTTTATGCCGATTGGTGTTCCCCATGCATTGCCATGGAAGAAGGAACATATCCTGATCCCCGCGTAGTTTCCGAAATGAAGGATTTTATTGCTATCAAAGTGGATACACAGGTAAGAATCGATATCGAGAGCAAATATCATATTGCATATTATCCCACGATCGTATTCCTTAATTCAAAAGGAGATGAGATTACACGCCATGTCGGGTATCTGGGTCCTGAAGATATGGTAAAAACGATAAATGAAACACGCGGGAAATTACCAAAGGAATCACCGGGATTTGAGGCGACAAACGTGTTATTTGTCCTCATATTAACGATATCCTTGATGATTTTGCGAGGAAGAACAATTATTTGAATTTCTTGATATTTTTCAGCATGTTCTCAACAAGCGAAGGAATATCTAATAACTTCTCGGCTTTTACTACATCCTGGGGCTTTGCTGCCGTTGATGGATATTCCGGCACTGCCATACAGCAAGTGGCCGGCTTTGTTGATGGGCCCAGTGTGCCTATTTTTCTTGCCATATCCGTAATTTCTAGTTTATCAAGCCCGATAAGTGGATGATAGATGGGATATTCCATGCCATACATTTCTGCAAGCATATTCTCTGATGTCTGCGATGCGACCTGACCCAGTGAAGAGCCTGTGATAATACCATGCGCCTCCTCCATTTTCAGCACTTCGCCTGCGATCCGATACATCATGCGCCTGCACAGGACGCAGTTTAAACGGTTATCACAATTATTCAGGAAAGCCAGGAGGTTTTCACCATGCGGCGCTTCATAAACTGTGAATTTCTTTTGGGGCGACCATTTCTGGAGTATCTCGATACAGTTCATCGCCCTCTCACGTGTAGTATTATCTGAAAAAGGTTCATTGTTCAAATACAGGGGTATTATTTCGCAGCCGCGTTTCATCATTAACCACGCTGATACAGGAGAATCTATACCGCCGGAAATTAATGCAACCATTTTACCCTGGGTGCCCAGTGGAAGCCCGCCCACGCCCCTTTCTGATCCTGTGAACACATATCCTTTGTCCTGCCTTATTTCTACGAATATTTCCACATCCGGATCATCAAGGTCAACAGTGATACTGCGGTTCATTTTTTCAAATACTGCATCCCCGCAGGCAATACCTATGTCCCGTGATGTGAAATCATGATTCCCGGCCCTTCGAGCCCTTATTGCAAAAGATTGACCTTCCTTCATTATTTCAGATGCTATCTCGGCGGATAATATGGCAGCTGATGCAAGCGAAGCCTGGCATGTATGAACCGGGCTTGCAGAAACTACGCCAAAGACCTTTGTAGCACTTTTAAGTGATTTTGGGTCATCGGTATGAATAAATACTCGTCCCATTTCACGGGTAATCCCAGAATAATTGCATTCATCTGCCTTTAGCATTGCCTTCAAGTTCCTGACAAGTATCTGCTCAAACCTTATCCTGACATTCTTGCTTTTCAGGGCGAGTTCATCATAACGGACAAGGATTACATCAATAGGTTTCAATTGTTTTCTCCTTATTTTCCAGAATAGAATATGGCTCTTTCATTCTATTACTTGCTTTTATTTCTTTCTCAACTCAATAGTTATTTCGTGGATGATATCGTTGCTGGAAAAGAGCTGGTTATGTCAAGTGGAAACGGGTTCAGGGTTCATTGAGGAATCCCAGAATATTATCAATAACTGCCCCTATATTCTCAATATTCCCGTCCGTAACCGATATAACCCTGCATCCTCTTTCAAATATCGCTGCATCCTCTTTTTTTTCAACCACGATAATCCGGGGCTTATCGGATAAAGTGAAACCGTCCGCAAGAACAATATCATTATCTCCAAAATATTTCTCGCAAATCTCTTCAATATTTGTCGGGACCTTTATATTTTTGACGAGCGCAAATTTGACGGATGAAGTTATGGCGACCGTTTCAGCCCCGGCCATTGCGTATTTCCATGTATCTTTCCCTTCGATATCGATCTCAAAATCCCCATGTTTATGGTATTTCAAAGCTCCCACACTCAAGCCGCGGTTCTTCAAATCCTTTATCAATGCTTCCATCAGTCGGGTCTTAGCTGCCTTATTATTTCCCAGAATGCAAATCATTGGCGGCATAAAAGCCTCTCAGGATGCGAAAAAACTGTTATTTTATTATGGGATACAAAACACACAAGACAAACTCCAGTCCTTTGCGCCGCATCAATACCAGAATTAAGGGGAGCGGTTTTTGAAGCAACAAGCGGTATCCCTGCCCGCGCAGCTTTTAATACCATGCCGGCAGACTGCCTTCCGGATGAAAAAATGAAATGTTCACTAACATCTATCCCATTAAGATACGCGTATCCCACAACCTTATCAAAAGCATTATGTCTTCCGACATCGATGGCTTTTGTGACACAATCTCCTTCTGTGTTCATAAGGCATGCTGCATGCGTTCCATGCGTTTCTTTGTAAATTTCTGATTCAAGGAATCCAAGGCTTTTGCATATTGGATATACACTAAATCTTGTGCCTGAAGTAATAAATATCGATTCATTTTCATCCCATTTTACACCCACGCAGCCAGATGATCTTAATTCGCGCCACAGTTCAAGATGCTCGGTTTCATCTATCGTGACATATATCCGTTTTTCGTCAATTTTGAAATCGGTAATATGTTCCGCATTTTTCACAAGACCCTCGCAAATGAGATATCCAATGGCGAGTTCTTTTAACATTTCAGGCGTAGCAAGTATTGATGCTATTGGCAGTTTGTTTACAAATAGTTCAATTGTACCCTCAACTGCCACGGTATAAATTTTTTCATGCACTGTGTTGCCATTGTGCTCGATTGCTGTATAATTTTTTGTATACATTGTAAATATGGTCTTAATTGATTGGATGGGTATTGGTCTATCGATATTATTGGTCAATATTATTTGTTATTTGTTCCATGTCTTCTGGCGTATTGATATTTATAAATGTTCTTAAGTCCGGGTCGATCTTCCTGATAGTTTCTATACTTATATAATTCACATTTATTCTAAATATCGGAGCAATGATCGTATTCTCCCCAAGCTCTATTGCTTTTCTTGACTCACGTATCATTGATTTGCATCTGTAAACCGCATGGAGAGGCTCAAGAAAACCGTCTTCCCAGCGTGGAATAGCTGCTTCGTAAGCTTCACTCAACCTGAAAAGCATTTTTACAACATTCTCATTAATAAAAGGCATATCACATGCGCCTATAAAGCAAAATTCATTCTTGCAAAGAGTAAGACCTGATAACATTCCTGAAAGCGGACCTTTATTTTCAAACTCATCATTGGCATAAGTGTATCCAGGCATTATTTGTTTTAATACATCTCCCTGCGATTTATCGCGAACTGAAATTATGATCTCATCGACAACATTCTCAAGACTCTTTATGACGTAATCTATCAGTGGTTTCCCATTAATGACCATGAGAGCCTTTTCCCTGTTACCCATGCGTTTTCCCCTGCCTCCCGCAAGGATGATCGCGGAATATGCCATGTTACTTCTCCCGGTTCAGATGTGACCTGCCTCTTTCAGGCTGAAATGCTTTCCATCGCCTATTATCACATGGTCAAGAACTGTTATTCCCATAATATTTCCGGTCTCGACTAATTTTTTTGTTATTTCAATATCTTCCCTGCTTGGCGTAGGGTCGCCTGAGGGATGATTATGCGCTACAATTATATGGGCCGCTGATTCGGCCAGCGCGAGCTTGAACACTTCCCTTGGGTGCACGACGTTGGCATTTAATGAACCTATGGAAATAACTTCCTCTTTTAATATCTGGTTCTTTGTATCAAGACAAAGTTCGATGAACATTTCCTTTTTCTGTTCCCTCATTCGCGGGAATAATCGCCTGTAAACATCTTCGGGTGAGCTTATCTTGGGCTTTTCTACGCTATTGAAAGATTCAAGTCGCCTTGCTATCTCAAAACATGCTGAAATCTGTGCAGCTTTACTTTCCTTGATCCCATGAACTTTCATTAATTGTGTGATATTTATTTGTGAGAGCTGTTTAATGTTATATTCCCCAAGAATCCTCTGGGAGAGGTTTATAACATTCTCCTGTTTCGAACCAGTCCGCAGGATTATCGCGAGGAGTTCAGAATCGCTCAATGCCGAAGCTCCGTTCTTTATAAGCCTCTCACGTGGTCGTTCCTCTTTTTGCATATCAAGGATCCTTATCTTATAGTCCTGCATAGGTGCGTACAATTAATTTCATACGCATAATATTTTCCTATGATGGACTACATCATGTATAAAACAATAGAACTATAACAATAATCTCACATATTGGGTCATGAGGTATAAAATGGAAGAAATCGATATTGTTCTTGAGATGGACGGGAAAAAAATTCCCATGAATGATTTTGTAAAAAAGATCCTCTGCGGTATGATCAAAGGTTCAATTGAAACCCTTCATGGAGTTGGGGATGATTGGAAAACTGCAAATATCAGGTTGAACCGGTAATTCCGGTTAACTTTAAAACAGTTTTTATCAACTTGAAAAAATAAATTACGTGACAGAACTGTCCTTTATGCTTCTGTATATCATGATTACAAAAGTTATCAGGATAAAACTGAGAATCAATCCTAAAATCCTTTGTAAATCTTCTATGAATAACAATGAATTTGATGGCAAAAAATGCGGAATATAGATTAAAGCAACATGAAGAATTAAAACGAAAGCAAATGCTGCTAATAATATGAACGCTTTCTTGATCTCACAGTATTTTAGAAAGATCCTCGACCTGATAATATCCTGGTCTTTTTTCCATAAATAAATAGTTATATACATCAAAACAACGAAAGTGACTATTGCTATAGGTAATACCAATAACTCATTTATAACTTCTAAAACGTTTTTTATATCCATCATATTAATGTATCCGAAGCGATATATTGAATAGGCTTATTCCTATCTCGATTCTTATATGAATGATCACTAAATAAATATATCTGATACCATGGACGAAATTGATATAAAATTATTGAAACTTATACAGGACGGAATACAGATAATTCCTGAACCGTTTGGATTAATTGCAGAAGAATTGAAACTTTCCGAAACGCAAGTCATTGAGCGGCTGAACGAAATGATAAAAGATGGCGTTATCAGGCGATTTGGAGCTTCTATCGGGCACAGGGCTATTGGAATAACGGCAAATGCCATGTGCACGTGGAATGTTCCAGATGATAAAGTGGAAGAAGTCGGAGCCATTATGGCAGGTTTCCCGGAAGTTACCCATTGTTATGAACGACCGCGTTATCCAGATTGGAAATACAATCTCTTCACGATGGTGCATGCATACTCACGCGAGGAATGTGAGAAGATCGCAAAAGAGATATCTCTTGCAACCGGGATAAAGGATTATAGTATACTTTTCAGTGAACGTGAATTCAAGAAAACAGGCGTGAGGTTATGAATGAATTTTTACCTTTAATGATCGACCTTCACGAAAAAGAGATAGTAATTTTCGGAGGAGGAGAAGTGGGTGAGCGCAAAGCTGCCCTTTTTTGTGAGCATGCAACCGTCAAAGTTGTAAGCAAGGAATTTACTCCCGGATTGGATCGTTTATATAAGGAAGGAAAGATAGAACTTATCAAGGTAAACAATATAGGCGAAAACGAAATCGCTTCTTTTTTGAATGATGCTTTTATTGTTATTCCAGCAACCAATGATCCGGTCTTTAATGAGAAAATAGCAAAGATCGCAAAAGTCCGCAGAAAATTTATCAACCGTGTGGATGAGATAGGAAATATTATCGTCCCTTCAGTTATCATGAGAGGCGATATCGTGATCGGCATTTCCACAGGTGGCCAAAGTCCCGCTCTTTCAAAATACATTCGCCAGAAAATAGAAGATGTCATAACTCCTGAATTCGCGCATATGTCGCGGCTTCAAAACGAAATCCGGGAAAAATTGAAATCCATGGTTAATGACCAGAAAAAACGTAAAGATATTTTATGGAATATCATTAATGATGATGATGTTTGGAACTCCCTGCGGGAATCATATGAAAAAGCATATATGACAGCATCAAAGCATATAAGATAAAACGAACACAAAAATAGGAATAATTAATGACCGAAATATCAAGCATGCTAATCACGCATACCAAGGCGACCATTGTGGAAATGGAAGGAGCCTGGCATGGCGGCATAGAACAGCTCCTGGTGCACCTGAAGTCACATGAACTTGTTGAGGAATGTGCGGTCTTAAAAACCTGCAACAGGGTTGAAGTTTATGTGGTCTCACCAAAAGGGAGCAAAGTACTTTTTGATTTTGCAAAACATATGAAAGTCTCGTCACGAATCATTGATTTCCTCGATCATGATGAATCACTGAGACATCTCTTGCGCCTGACTTCGGGTCTTGAGTCAATGATCGTAGGCGAAGACCAGATACTTGGACAGGTAAAAGAATTGTTCTTGATGGCAAAGAAAGCCGGAGCAGTTGGAAAGACCCTCGATACCGCCTTCAATAAGTCAATCCAGGTGGGAAAGCGCACGAGAAACGAGACGGGAATAAATAAAGGTTCAGTATCCATCGGTTCAGCTGCTGTGGAATTAGCTGAAAAGGAGCTTGGGGGACTTGAGGGAAAGACGGTAATGGTAATTGGGGCAGGGGAAATGGGAACACTTGTCGCTAAAGCGCTTGCCAATAAGAATATCAAGGTAATTTATGTAGCTAACAGGACATTCGATAAGGCAGAAACTCTTGCATGCGAATTAAACGGAAAAGCCGTGCAATATGATTTAATGGAGAAATATATTCCCAGATCTGATGTCGTGATAAGCGCCACCAAAGCGCCGCATTTTGTCCTGACGCATGAGATAATGTCAAGATTGATGAAAGAACGCAATAAGGATATTATGCTTGTCGATATTGGAAATCCCAGGAATATCGAAGGCAGCGTAAGTGAAATACCCGGAGTCAGCCTTCACAATATTGATAGTTTAAGAAGCATCAGTGAAGCAAACCTGGAAAAGCGAAGGAGCGAAGCAAAAAAGGCAGAGATAATAATAGAAGAGGAACTGGGTCTTCTTAAGAAACAGTATAAGCGCCAGCAAGCGGATAACATAATTTCAGCTCTTTATTCCAAGGTCGAGCAAATCCGGGAAAAGGAACGCGAAACAGCAATAAATAAACTGAAATCAAGACATACGATCGGCGATATAGAGCGCGAAGTCCTTGATGATATGACGCATTCTTTTGCCAAACAGATCCTGGCCGAACCAACCAAAATCTTAAGGAATGCCGCTGAACACGATGATGAAAGATTCCTGGATACGGTTGCTGAATTGTTCAAATTGAAAGAAACAAAAGTGAAGACATAAGGGACCTAAACAAGCTCTGCGTCAATTACTTTCAGCACCCCGTGATCGCCCATCCATATCTTCTTTGTTTCAATAAGTTTAATCTTTTTGCTGTAATAAGGCGCATTTAGCACAAGCGTCTCATATTCGCCGCCCTCGCCGGCAAGATGTACCCTGTACTTGCGATTCAGCTCTTTAAGGTCAGCTATCATCTTTTTGTCAAAACGCCTGCCCAGCCATGACTCATCCATACCGCCGGCAGCGACCTTAACCATAATGATATCCATACATTCGATCATTTCGAAAAGCAGGCTTTCCGGGTCTTTATGCCACAAAGGAGCATACATAATGAGTCCAAGTTCATTGCAAATATGCCTCACCCGCGATGCCTGGTATTCTGATTCGATCGCTCCCACTGCAACGCCTTCTACTTTCAGGTGTGAAAGGGCTTTTTTGAGGTCATCAAGTTCTTTTTCCTTCTCGCCAGATGATATCTGTGACGTTAAAGGAATGCCGCACGCCTGTGAGATGAGGCTTGTCAGGTGGATATTAGCAGAATGGAACATGTATGAGTCTTCATTTGCCGGTTTGATCGTAACAAGGTTTGTTACAACATGTCCTTCCTGAAGTGCTTTATATATGGCAAATGAGGAATCCTTGCCTCCAGATATGAGTGCTGCTAGCTTCATTTTTATGAGAATTTATTCTTCAGTTAAGACTTTACCTTTCGAGTTCTTTTTTTCCCTTCCGCCTTCAAATTCGTCTACGTCAACAACATTTAGCGGCGTATTTCTCAAAGCTTTCCCTATTGTGGACTTGGCTATTCGTGCGCCATGCTCCTCATTTTCCGCATCGTACACTTTCATCTCAAGCAGAACTCCTACAAGAGCAGTACCTGCTGCCATAAATACGCTGTCAAAAGCCTCACCACATGCAGGGCAGCTTGTTGTTCCAACTTCTATCTCCACGAAATTAAGGTCGGGATTAAGCATCTTCCCAACTTCAGATATCGCTATATTCATTGCATCTTCAACACTTTCTACACTTTTCACAAGCCAGGCCGCTTCAAGCGTAACAATATAATTTGACATTTTATTTTTCCTCTTCAAATTGTAAACAGGTTTTCATCACTTACTTTAAACACGCCGAGTTTTACACCGGCATCCAGCCACGCATGTCCATAACTGAAACAAACGAGAGCATTCACCAAATCCCCTTCTTCCACAAAGTGCATCCCGTCGTCGTAGTAGGAACTGGCCATATTTGAAAAATCTTCACACACTTTTCTTAAATGGGAATTTTCCTGTACGCCTATTTCAAAGGATTTCAAAGCTTTACGTAAGAGCTCTTCATATCTTTTTACTTTTTCTGGAAGGATAGCGTGCTGTTTCACTTTTCTGTAATATACAGGCAATGATATGTAAAGGTTGTTGTAATACTTATATAAAAATAAGAACGTCGATAAAAATGATGATTAGAAAAGGTAGAGGATTTCAAGAGTTCATGGATAGATTGTGGATAGGATAGGAAGTGAATCTTGTTGAATGTTATTTATCCTCTACGCATACATTAATTGGTTATATGCTTTAATATTATTTTTCCAAGATTATACCCAAATTCCCCCCAGAAGCATCATTTGAACCATGATTGAAAGAATCTGCTGATCGACAGCGCACCTGCCTTATTTAACCCATATCACTTTTGGTTTAATCCTTTCAGGCATCTTAGTCTCTCCTTTAGGATAACCAAAAATCAGTGGTGCGACATGAATATACCCTTCAGGTGCCCCTATTTCCATCAGGAGTTTTTCATCCATCAGGGCATGCTGTGCGCCTCCGATCCAGCAGCTTCCGATCCCGATTGACTGCGCCGCAAGCATCATTGTCTGCGCTGCCATAGCACAATCATAAACTGCTGTCATTGCGTTCCTGTTCCCAAGTATTATTACAATCACGGGTGCACCATAGAACATATCGCTGCCCTCTTGTTTCAGGAATGAAAGAAAATTTTTCGTTTCTTCGGATGTGTTTCCTTCAAGATGCGGGATTAAGGACTTCTTGCAGATTTCCGATAACTCCAATTTCTTATCTTTATTCTTTATTACGAGAAATGCCCATGGCTGCATATTTAAACCAGAAGGCGCATATCCCGCGCAATCGATTAGAAATTTTATATCGTCGTCTAGAATCTCTTTATCCAGAAATTGACGGACGCAGCGGCGTGTTTTTATTATTTCTATTACATCTTTTGAAGATTTAGCCATAATGATATCCTTTGTTAATAACAGATTTCTAAATATTATTAGATAACCTTTCTGGTTAAGAAAAAGGAAAAAGAAGAGAAGTGGGATTTAATCCCCTTCAAATTAAAAAAGACCGTGCAGGCTGAATTTATGTGGGCCCAGTGTCCCGCCGTAATTCCCCGCGCTTATCTTTTTGACACCCGGGATCATAACGGCAGCTTCTATTCCTGCTTTCATGGATTTGCTAATTGCCTCAACGCTTAAACCGTTGATAACGATTTCATAAATAGCATTTACATCTGCAGGTACTTGCGTATCTTTTATTTTTGCTTTTATTGAAGGGCTGAATTTTTCATTGGTCGTTGCCTTCATGAATTTGTAATTCGTAAATCCGACTTTTGATCCGCTTGCAACAATACCTCCGGGGAATGGCGTTATTGTTCCATCCAACTGTGCTATTGCATCTACTGCATTTTCAGCCGCAGCAAGCGCAGCCATCTGGTTATCTGCCATTATGAAGAAATTTCCTCCGGCAATACCTTCCTGTGCCCCAATACCATGCTCTGCAATAAAATCACCCTGCATCATCGGTATTTTGTAAGCTTTTCTTCCACCAATATTGGTCTCTGATTCAAATCCATCACCAAAGAATTTCAATTTGAACCCTGTGTCGAATTGCTTCTCTGCATTCGGAAGTCCATTCCACATGGCGGCTGTTGGCGCGGTCAGGACGCACTGGCCCAGGCGTTTTAATAACTGTTCTTCAAGCGATTTGAAGCCGAAGGTGCAAATCTGGATATAAGCGCCAGGTCTTCCATCAGGCGTCTCATTACAATTTACAACCTTTTCAACACCGGCTTCTGCCGGGCACATTATGACTGATGTTCCAAAACCAGTTGCTTCCTGTGCAGCCACGAGAGCCCATCTCTTCGTTGCGCCTGTGATCAGTATTCGTGCAATCTTTATCGGAAATGCTTCCGCAAAGGTATCTTCTATCTCTACTCCATTTAGTTCCATTAATATCCCTCATATGATTAACCCAAAATATACATTACGGGTCATCAAACAATCAGTTATTTTTATTGTAGTACCTAATATATGCATCGAAATGTTTTGGCGGTGCAATAGAAAAAAAAAGAACGTTTTTAATGCATCATCTCGTCCACAGCCCGACTTGCAAGTTCCTGCATTCGCACCTGTGTTCTTCCCGGTCCTGAGAACTCATCATGCGCCATTACGGACGCGATTTCCTGGCCAAGGATGAAGATTGCATGTTTGTGTTCGGCTTTGCTTCGATGCACATGTATGGGGCTTATCTGAAGGGACTGGTAATGTGAAAATTCCACATTTTCACTTTCCTCAAAGAACTTCTTCATTTGCACCATCAGTGTATGTAGTTGGATTAATTCTTCTTTATGTATAAGACCGCCTCCTAACTGTGTGTAGCTGTTTACTGCTTGGCAGTAACTCTGATTCTAGTGACATTGATTCAGTACTAAAATGGTTTGCCCGGAAAATCTATGCCGCTCTCCTAAGCTTAAGCTTTTCGATTTAATCTTAATGATTCTTCGTGATTAATATATAATTTCAGGCTCAAAATTTTGTTAATATCAATCAACATGTTAACGAATAAACTGAAATCTCAGTTTATATGGTTTTAGGGCATGCTTTGCATGCCCTTCATTATATCACAAATCCACAAAGTATTTTTGTAAGATTTTACGGGTTAACAACTATTTTCTGGTGCGTCTCGCGAGGATATTCTTTTATATAAACTTCATATTCCCCGGGCTTGTCGAATGTATAATTGAAATAACTCAATTCATGTCTCAGTCTGGAACTGGAATTATTCCATAAACCTTCCTGACTAACTATTGTAAGGACATAATTATCTACTGAGACGCTTCTCCATTTTACAGTATCTCCTTCATTGATCGTGAGGGTATAATTGCTATAAGGTGCCGAACCATTAAAGACCGTGACCTTGCGGAATCCATATAATTCATCGACGTCGGAAGTATAAAGCTTCTGCTCCCTTATTTGTGTCGGAACAGGAGTAGGCATCTGAGTGGTCGGGACAACCGTTGGCGAAGCTATTGCAGCCGTCGGGGTGGCCGTCAGGGTAGCTGTCGGGGCTGGAGTCGCTACCGGTTTTTCTTCAACACATCCAAGGAAAAACAAAGATAAAGTTACTATGAAAATTGAAATAAGTTTGTTATTAGTCATACCTCACCGGTAACCGTAATGGCGCTCTGTATAATAATATTATCTATTTGTTCTCTGATATCGATTCAGGATAAGGGTTTATTAACAATCCCTTACATAAATCCCATAAATGGATAAAAGCGAAAAAAAAGAGATGAAGTGGATATACGAAGAGATCGTGGGCAGAATTCCCCCATTCTCCCTTATTTCTTATAAATACAGCATTCTCCTGCAATTATTTTTACTTCTGGTCATTGGTATCTTCCTTGGTTTTGTCTTTGGCATTAAACAAATTTCAATGCTTTACGGTTCACTTGCCATACTTGTGGCAGTATCGTGGAGCCTTTTGATTCTGCAACTTGCTCCAACGCTTCGCAAATTCAGGGCGCCCTTAAGCAAGGATGAAAATGATTTGCTTGAGCGGTATAAAGACATCCTTTTTAACAGGAATCATTATGAAGCAGTCCCTGGTCTTGTTATTTTCATACCATTCATGTTCTATCTTTTTTATCAGGGCACGGATCTGCTGGAAATGTGGCTTGGAAAAGAACCGAATATTATTTTGATATTGTTCGTTAGTCTTCTTATCTGGGACATCTGTTACAGGATGGGACTGGGGGTATGGACATCGATCCTTGCGCTTTGGAGATCCATCCGGCTCAAGAGACTTGCAGAAAAAAGAACTGAACTTGAACATACACCTTACACGGAGCTTAGATATCTGCAAAAGCTGGATATAAATAACGTATTTTTCGGGATAATATCACTTCTTCTGTTACCCATTTTCAAGACCGATGAACTCCTTTTTACGGTCATACTGGTCTTTATGTTTTTTGTAACCATTACTTCTTTGATATCCGCATATATAATATCAAAAGTACCCTGGCTTCCCCCGGATATTTATGATCTTGTTAATGAGTCAAGTTTTGCATACATCGGTACTTCACTTGGTGGAATTACACATGTTACTCCTGTAGTGTATGTTTTTGACGGGCAGAAAATCTATTTCAATACATCAAAGGAAGCAAAAAAATTAAAGATCATGCAGCAAAACAACAAAGTCGCATTCCTGATCGATAAAAGGGACATGAGCAACATATATGAGAATAAGGCAGCCATGTTCACAGGAGAAGTCAAGATATATGGATTAATGGATATTCCGTTGCGTCTTTTCAGTATGCTTGGAGCTTTGAAACTTTTTATGAAGAAATATCCTGAATACACAAAGAAATATTCTACTTCGGAATTACCCAAAGCATGGCAGTTGACGCCGATCATATCAAGGATATTGGTCGAAGTAAAACCCGTCAAGATCATCTACTGGAGAGGAGCAAAACAAATCAGTGTGCCGGTGTGATTATGCAAATACCAGATGAAATGCGAAATATCTTATATGCGAATTATTTTGGATACGTTTGCACGAGCGACAGATTTGACCAGCCTCACCTGACTCCGGTTTTTTTTGTGTATGATGAAAATTCCCATAAACTATTTTTTATTACGAATGAAAGATCAAAAAAGATCAAGAACTTATCCGAAAATCCCAATGTCAGTATTACAATAGACATAAGAGATCCGGTAAACCCATTCAACAATGAAGGAGTAATGGCACAGGGCACAGCGAATATCACCGACAGGGCACCAATATATTTCTTATCAGAAGAGACATTGCAATTATACTATGACATCTATCTTGAATTCAAAAGCAAATACCAGAAAGTCATTGATAATAAACCGATGGGAGAGAACGATGTAATTATCCAGATCAATATTGAAAAAATGGTGTACTGGAAAGGACCACATTTTAAATCTTTGAAATTCAAGAAAGATTCGCAGGTTATTTCCTAGCTCTCATTAATGGTGTCATGGAAAACAACGATACAAAATCATTCTTTTTTTGTTGAGTCCGCTTACCCGGGTTAGAAGGCTATAATTGCATATTTCTTGCAAAATAAAATATACTTTAAAGTAATAAAAACATAATATAATAGAAAAAATGTATATTGATAATTACACTTCCAGATGCAAGATATTCGAACAAATCCCCACCGGGTCAACTGTACTTGAGATCGGGTGCGGTTCAGGCAGGCTTGCAAATATTTTGACCATAAAGAAAAAATGCAGGGTTTATTGTGTAGACAAAGACCCAATAATATCTTCTTTTGCACGCGGTAAATGCCTTGAGATATTGAATATTGATATTGAAAATATGGAGTTGCCTTATGAAAAAGAGGCTTTTGACTGCATAATTATTGGAAATACTCTTGAACACATGATAGAACCCGGACAAGTTTTGATAAGCCTTAAGAAATATCTTAAAGAGGATGGATTATTGATATATTCTGTCCCGAACATTGTGAACTGGTATTCCAGGATGATGATTTTTTGTGGCAAATTCGAATATGAAGACGGAACCGTTTTTGAGAGGAACCATTTGCGGTTCTTTACACTGCGGTCTGCAAAAAAACTGGCTATTGATTCGGGTTATCGCATCATACGGCTTGATGTTACACCCAGCATATATCTTTGCAGGGAGCGTTTAAACTTCTTGTGGTACGGGATGGCGAAAGCCTGGAAAAATCTTTTTGCGGACGAATTCATAATCATTGCGAGAAAGCCTTATTAATGTTAGCGTCAAAACATTCTGTCAGGTTTAAGAAAAAACCTGGATACAGAAATGACAGACGAGAAAGCAATTGCATACATCAAAAAATGTCTTGATGCAGGGAAGATGCGTGAAGCCATAGATGCCTCCAGGATAACAAAAGTCCCGCTTTCAAAAGAAGAACTCAAATTTTGCATTCAGAAATATCTTGATGCTGGATGGATGCCAAAAGCCATCGAAGGCTCAAAAGCCGCATGTATAGACTTGCCTCAAGATGTGCTTATCAAATATGTCAATAAGTATCTTGAAGAGGGAAAGATCTACTCAGCAGTTGATGCCTCAAAACTGATCGGTATGCCGCTTCCTAAAGAGAAGATCGCTATCACAGGAAAAGAGTGCCTGCTTAAAGGAAAACTCACATCAGGACTTGAAGCCTACAAGCTTATAAAAGAATCGCCCCCCGAAGAAGAACTTATCGCATGCGCAAGCGTGTGTTTCAAAGAAGGAAAGCTCTCTCATGGTCTTGAAGCATATAAACTAATTAATAAAGCCCCGCCTGAAGATGAACTCGTTACCTGCGGAAATTTTTGTTTCAATATCGGACAGATCACTCCCGGCCTTGAAGCTTATGCTTTAGCAAAAAGGACACCCACAAAAGAACTCCTTCGCGCATGCGGCGAAACATGCCTTCTTGAAAAACGCACAGACGATGCCAGGAAATCTTTCGTGGCTGCGCAGAAAATTGATGAAACGAAGAACAAGGATATTGAGGTCAGGGAAATATCATTTAATGACTTGAGCGCCGGTATCAATAAATCCTGGAAAAGTCCCGGGCCGAAAGTATGTTCCGATTGCCACAACGATACGGAAATGAAAGACAGGTTTTTTATATTGTCAAGATGTCCTGAAAATGTGGATGAGGAAGAACGTCTTGATACTCTCATGAAAAAACAGCATGGTGTTATGCAATTTTGTGTCGAGATGGATGTTTTCGGAGATGGCAGGGGATTGATATGCTCTGCTGTATGCGCAAAATGCGGCTCACAAAATGTTGTTCTTGGTGCTGATGATTGGACGTATATGGAGATAAAAAGGAGATAAAACATCACGTATATTCGTTTAGATAATATTATATTCCTTAAGACCAATTTGTAAGCAATGGGTGAAAATTAATGACCATTGGCTTTGTATTGATCAATGTATCGCCGGGAACTGAAAAAAAGGTCTTTGACACAATGATAAAATGGGATGAGATCCAGGAGCTGTATCCACTTTTTGGTGATTATGACCTCATCGCAAAAGTACAGACAAGCGATTATGAGGGATTAAGTGATATCGTGGTCAATAAGATAAGGGCATTAAAAGGCGTTACTGAAACAAAAACGCTTACAGGGGCAAAATTCTAATTTTTTTTAAAAAATTGCGGATATCAAGCATTCTGGATAGAAGCACATGTTGTAATAGTTTTTTCTAAAAAATCTGTTGCATCCAGCCTTCTCTATCGTTTCCTCAGTCGCCTGCCGAATAAGGGCTATTGTAACGTCCGAGGAATACGTTTTTCATTCATTAATTATCCACTAAAATATCCATCAATAAACTATTTAAAATTGTATGGAATATCACATTGTTGTGCAAATGTTGCTCAAATTATTTATACTACTTATTTCAATTATACTAATGTGCAAATATTGCACATATAAAGATAATAGAGGGAAAAAATGAAACTAATAAATGCAATCAGAATGGTCCAAGAACGTGAAAAAATAAAAAGAAAAGAAGAAAAAGAGATGCAAAGACGGAGAATGCCTTTTGGAAATCAATTCGTCGATATGCAGAATCCAAAACATACATTGGCTCAAGGATTATTCGCTCAGAAAAATCTGGTTCATGTACAGTCCATTTTTCCAAAGGAAGATGTTCTTGAACTAAAAATGAGAACCAAAGAAGCACATATAAAGGAAGCTCTTTTAAAAGCAGTTTACTTTTATTTGGAAAACGCCGATGATGAGTGAATAATTTCTTTTTTTAAAAAAACTTGGAAGCAAGCGTGGATTTCACATCACATATTTCCGTAAATCCGCAATACTGGCATGGCGCATCACCGGGTCTTTCCGGCATAAAACCATCCTGTATCTTTTTTATCCTTTCCCTTACCTGTAGGACTTTCCTGCGCTCATGCCGCTTGATAACGACAGGTCGTACAATGCCCCAGCGCGCATATTCGACGAACCCTTTTTCAATAATTGAAACAAATTTTTCTTCAACTAGAATTGAATAAGCGGTCAACTGGAGTCGATCTCCCTGCCAGACGCCATTCTCAGGCATTTTGCCGGTTTTTATTATGGAGGGTATAAAGTTCTCGTTTATTTTTATCATCCTGTCAGGACTGCCAGTCAGTTCGAATTTTGTTGAGCACAAAACGGGTTCATCACAAACGAATTCACTTGAATAGAAATCGTTATTCAAGGACAGATTAGAACTGATCGTATCAAGTAGGGACGAAACCTCCGCAATGGATTTTTCCAGTGTTTCATCATCAACATTTTTTAATTCATTAGGATAGATGACCCTGATCTCATTTGAGATCCTTTCAAGCTGGGTTTTCAGGAAAGAAAGGTTGTCATTGCTCAAAACTGCAGAATCATATGTCAATGCCAGCTCTTTTAATATGATCCTCTCAAGGTAACCTGATGATATCTCATTAATCAGATCATGTCCCCGATTCATGAAATAGCACATCCTGGGACATTTTAGGTAGGTGGTGATGTCTGAGACTTTGATCATGGGACGTGTAAATATCCCAGGCGTTTAAAATATTAATGGAATCTGGAAATGATGATATAAAATTATTGACTCAGTATTTCTTCAAATACCCATTCATGCTCATGCGGATTTTTAAGGAATTCAAGTTTATTCAAATCCCGCACAAGCCCGTACATCTCTTTATTTTTCTGCAATCCCAATTCTATTAGATTTGCAGGTTCAAAGAACCTTATTTCTGGAACATAATCATATTTAGTATTGGTTACCATTCCTGTTTCCAGGAAGAAATATGCTCCGCCTCTTTTTTCCTTTATAGGAGGATATATGGATTCAAAATGGTCAGCCACCCAGTTAGCCATTTTCAAAACCTTGTTCGATGCATTGATGGTAAGATGCCCGTATCCGGGTGGAATTATTATCTTGTCGCCTTCGCGTGCTTTTATCAGGATCACATCCTCGATGCCTTCCCCATCAGGTTTTTGCAGTAAATAATGGGCTTCACCGCCCAAGACTTCATATATTTCAGGAAAAGTGACATTGGTCCCGGGTACAAGAGGATGGTAATGACCTGCAGTTTTCACATATTCACAGCCAAGCATCCGGGGTGGGATGACGGTAATATCGTACCTGAGGCCATGTTCTTTGATCAAAAGCGCGTCTTTCTTGCTAATTGATAGATCGCGGTACATATAATATAATTCAACATTTTCCGCACGGGAAAGCCAGTCATGGTCATAGATGACATCTTTCATATCAGAAAGCATTCGAACATTAGCTTTAACCCTGTTTGATCCAAATTCCAGTATGGTCTCCATTGTGTACTAGTCTGATATGATTATATAAAAATCATTTCATTTGTTTGTTGTCATTTTTGCTTTTTTCAATCGTGCAGGATTTATTCCTGGGGGAATAATGAAGATACCTTTTCCGGATAGAATGAAAAGATGTTACCCGAAGTGATCAATACCATGCCGGACCAGAAGATCAACAAGTGGTAGGGACTATCTTGAAAGTTCACGAAATTAAATATTAATATAACTACCCCAAGATGCAGGAGTGATGAACCAAGCCTTACTATATATCCTTCCTTCTCGAACCTGATAGTCCTGCTCTTTTTAATTGTCAATATGAGTACAATAGCTTGAACTGCGGTCATCGCCACAAGGATAAAACCCAGTCCTGTTTCCAGGCCAGAAAAAATAGTAAGGATTATGGTAATTCCAAGGACCAATGCGCTGGATTTTATCATTGTCTCCTGCTCGAATAGCCTTTTGGGAATACAAAGACCAAGCGAAATAAGAAGCAGTACAAGGAATGGATAAATGTATAAGTTCATCTCATCGATGTACTGGCTGTATTGCGCGGTTTGTGTCCACTGGGCATCGACTGCCAGATAATTATAATATGTAATTCCATAAAGGCTCACAGCTCCTATTCCAAAAAGGATAAGTGTTGTAATGATAATTAAATAATAATCGTAATTCCTGGGCTTCATGGCTGCACCACTGAATGTATTCCCGGAACAATATATGTGAGCAGATAGGTAAATATCAAAGACGCAAAACATATTATACCAAGATATGCGGTAGTTTTCCACATTTTGCCTCTGCTGACATATATGCGGGAATGAAGATACGCGCTATAAAGAACCCACATCATTATCGAGCCGCTAATCTTGGGGTCCCACCACCATGCGCTGTCCTTCCATGCCTCTATCGCCCAGGGGTATCCGATAAGCATTCCCGTCGTGAGAAAAAGATAACCGATCTTTGAATACCTGTAGGCGATCTCATCATATATCCGGTCATTTTTAAGAAGCATAAAAACGCAAGCTGCAAAAGTGATAATCAGGGATGCATAAGCTATAAAGAGCATGGGGGGATGTGTCCACATATATGTTGAATTATAATAATACGTTATTCGACCGTATAGTGTTCCTGCTACCTGGAAAATTGTCATATCACTTCTTAGAAGCGCTGCAAAATATTGCGTTATTTCACTATGTACTATCGGAAGAGGATCTTTGAAAGGATTTGACCAGAAATATATTATCACGGAAAAAATTGATAGAATTACCCCAAGAAAAGACATTATATCTTTCCTTCGCTTAACGGTCAAAGCAAACACGGATGCACACATCGCCCAGAAATATAATTTTTCGCTTTCGATCCATAAGGGAATAGCAAAACGGCTGCTTTCAACCGGGATCATTTGTCGCATTGCGGCAGGATACTCTATCAAAACAGTATTATATATTTGCAGATGGAACCATGCGAGAATCAGGAATCCCAACAAGTAAAGTCCTGTTGAAACATATAAACATTTTAATAAATAATCAAAATATTTGTTCTCCCGTTTTATCAAATAAAGAATCGAAAAAGTACCTAGAAATAAAGATATAAACAATAGATAAGTGATAACAGGCTGGCCTATCAGTCCCAGCGTTTCCCTTGCAGCGAGATATTCTGTATAACCCATTAATTATCCTGCTCCATTTTTTCCATGTGTTTACAGTTCTATCTCCATGACAGGCTTGCCATCCTCTGTCTGGGGAGCCAGCCAGTCGATAATAGTCAGTAGGTCATCCTCAGTATCCGCCGAAATTTCCACCTCGATCGAGCCCAGGCTTTCCTCACCTGCCGGGAAATTCAATTTGCCGATAAAAGCGACCTGCTTGTTCAACCTGAATCGTGTTGAATATCCCTCTATCCCGTTAAGGAATAATCGACGCGCAGTATCAAGTATCCTTTCTTCCCTCAGGCGCAAATGAAGTGTCCTTAAGCTTTCAAAGTCTCCCTCACCGCAAAGCCCTGAAATTGCAGAATCCTGAAGCTCAAAAGATAACGGGAAAAAATTCAATATGGCTTGTTCTACTTTTTCCTGCACTTCCGTTGGATTAACATGTGCAAAAACCGCAACTTTCGCGTTCATATATTTCCCAGCAATTGTTCCATTTTTTCCCGGAATTTCTCTATGCTTCCTGTGTTATCGCTATTGATGTCAGCTTTTTCTATCGCCCTGTCAAGTCCCCATCCTTTTTCCCGCTCATCACGTCTTATTAATTCTTCCATGCTTTTCATATCATCCGAACGGGCACGCTTTTTTACCCTTTCGAACCTGATCTCAAAAGGAGTATTGATCGCAATGAGCCTGAAATCATTGCCGAATTCTTGTTTATAATATTCTATTTCATTGATATTTCGTATTCCATCGACAACGACAACCTTTGATTTTATCGAACGGATCTTTGGGACACATCGTTTTGCGATCACATCCATCCCTTCTTCACGCCTGAGAGCAGTTCCAGTGCCGCCGATGTTTTCATCAGTAGGGGGTAAACACCTTTTCGCGGTTTCTTCCCTGACTATGTCTCCCATATTGACAACAGGAATTCCCAGTTTTTTTGCTATCGCTGCTGCTTCTGATTTTCCGGATGCGGGCATTCCAACAAATGCAATGAGCTTCATGAAAACGATTAATTTAGCTGCATGA
>JAPZAP010000052.1 GCA_027460585.1 Candidatus Methanoperedens sp.
ATTTCCACGGATATTGGTATCCGTGCGCATCCGTGTAATCCGTGTCATCCGTGTGCTATCGTGGATGCTGATTGACTCAAACATGCCCCGAAGCAACCTTCAAGAAATTCCAAGGGCGGCGCGCTCCCCATGCCCCTCATAGCGGCCCTGGGCTACGTCCGATGCATTGTTCTCGCCGGGAATCAATCGAGTCGATGCGCGCCGAGCTTTTAACCTCACGAAGAGAATGGGAATGGTGTACTGAATCCGAGGGAAGAAAAGCCTTTGGAATTAGCGGTAATATCAGCCTCCGAAAAATAGATATGATATCAAAATGATATAATATTGTAATGACAGAAACTCAGGTTATTTTCAGGCTTGAAAAAAGATTGCTTAAAGAGTTTGACGAAACTCTGAAAATGTCTGGATTTAAGACACGGAATGAATGGTTTCGGGCTTCAATAAGGACATTCCTTGAAGATGTTGAAAGGAAAAAAGTTCTACGGAAATTAAGGAAACTCGAAGTAAAAGGATTAGGGGAAACAGATATTGAAGAGATGGTAAATGAATGGCGGTCTGAGAAGAAATAAATGATAATTATTGATACAAATGTCCTGCTGTCATTTCTTCTCACAAACGGCATAACCCGCAGAATAATAGCGGAGAATCCAGATGTATTTATAACTCCTGAATATTGTTTTGAAGAACTATGGGAGCATAGAGGACGATGGAATAGGAAAGACCTCCCTGAAAGTGAATTGCTTAAAGTTGTTAACGATGTAAAGAGATTGTTTGTAATAGCTGTACCCCCTGATGTCTACAATCCATTTATTTCAGAGGGGGAAAAACTTACGGATGATAAAGAGGACGCACCTATTATCGCGCTTGCTTTATCTGTGGACAATGAAGGAATCTGGACGTACAATACAAAACATTTCAAACAGGAGGTATTTAGTGAACGCATAAGGGTATTGTCAACAAAAGATGTCATAAAGTTATATCCTTTAAAAGAATGAAATCCCTAGGCGGCGCGCTCCCCATGTCCTCATAGCCGCCCCAGGGTCACGTGCGCTGTGACTCGCCGGGAATCCAGCAAGAATAGGCGCGCTGGAAATCATCAGAGTTGATGCGCGCCGAGGTGTCAGTGAAAAAAAGAGTCTTGGCAATATGAAACCGCAGATAAACGCAGATGCACGCAGATTTAATATGACATGCCGGCGCAAACATCAGTCCTAAAAAAGCCTTCATGCTTTGCGATCTTTGCGTACTTTGCGGTGAAAAGTCTGATTTATTTATCAACATTTTAATATAATTTTCTGGGCGCGCGAATCTGTCCCGATGCAGCTTTCGTGAAATTCCAAGGGCGGCGCGCTCCCCATGTCCCCATAGCCGCCCCAGGGTCACGTCCGCTGTTACGCGCCGGGAAATCAAGCGATTGGGGCGCGCTGGAAATCAAACCTATTGATGCGCGCCGAGGTGTTAGCATAAAAACATGTCACAGCTATTTGAAACCGCAGATAATCGCAGATAAACGCAGATTAAATACGATATGCCGGCGCAAACAAGTCTTAAAAAATCCTTCCTGCTTTGCTATCTTTGCATATTTTGCGGTGATAAGTCTAATTTATTTATCAACATATTAATATATTTTTATGGGCGCGCGAATCTGTCCCGATGCAGCTTTAGTGAAATTCCAAGGGCGGCGCGCTCCCCATCTCCTCATAGCCGCCCCAGGGTCACGTCCGCTGTTACGCGCCGGAAATCAATTAGGCGATGCGCGCCGAGGTGTCGGCGAAAAAAAGAGTCATAGCAATATGAAACCGCAGATAAACGCAGATGCACGCAGATTTAATATGACATGCCAGCGCAAACATTAGTCCTAAAAAGCCTTCATACTTTGCGATCTTTGCGTACTTTGCGGTGAAAAGTCTAATTTATTTATCAACATATTAATATATTTTTATGGGCGCGCGAATCTGTCCCCGATGCAGCTTTCGTGAAATTCCAAGGGCGGCGCGCTCCCCCTGTCCTCACAGCCGCCCCGTGGTCACGTCCGCTGTTACGCGCCGGGAATCAACCGAATCGATGCGCGCAGAAGTTTAATTCACATGATGGATTTATGGAAAAACAATGTCATTAGACACGGATTTCACGGATTTACACGGATTGTGGATTAATCTGTGTAATTCTGGTCTGAACTTGAGATTAGTGAAATCCCCAGGCTGCGCGCTCCCCATGTCCTCATAGCCGCCCCTGTGTAACGTTCGCCTTGACGCGCCGGGAATAAATCGAGTCCATGCGCGCCGATGTTGCAGTCATCATAACCCGCCTTGGAAATTCGGACCCGCGGATAAAGTTACTCGAAATGGTTAAGATCAAAGCATTTTATATTAGCTTCAAATGAAGGACGATATCAAGCTGACATGGAAAGATGTTGTAAAAGAAGCTCTCTTAAAGACAGGCAAATCTGGGCATTTGGAGGATATCAATTCGCAAATAGAGGGGCACTGGAAGACTGAAACAAATCCGACATGGAGAGACACTGTAAGACGTACATTACAACAGTACAGCATTTTTTATCAGGAAGAAAAAGGAAGCGGGGTTTGGCATCTGAGGGAAGAAAAACCGTTTGAAGAATTTGATCCAAAGAAGAACCCGACTCCTCTGCACGAAGATGTGCAGGGAATGCTGCTTGAACTCGGAAGGATTTATGATTATGAAACTTCTGCTGCTGTCAATGATGCTAAGAAGAATTTCATGAATAGACCACTAGAAGAAGTCGCAACAATGAAAGAATTTCCAGAACAGTTTTCTTATCCAAAAATTGTAGATATTGTTAGCCGTATTGATGTGATGTGGTTTAGCAAAAATACGGATTTTCCGGTTCCAGTCTATGCTTTTGAGATAGAACACACAACGGATGTAACAAAAGGTCTTGCAAGACTTCACGACCTTTACAACTCCGGGCAGAGAACAAAACTATATATTATCTTACCTTCTGAAAAAATACCAAAATTTGATAAAGAAATTGGACGCTCACTCTTCACGGATATAAAAAAAATATGTAAGGTAAAAACTTATGAGCCACTAATTGCTCTTTACAATCTGGCAATAGAGCATGATTTAAGGAAAATGGATTTCTTTGAAGATTAGAGTCATTTACTAAATTTTATTGGATTCCGTAATTTTTTGAATATTTCAATTATTCTAATTTCACTTACAACTTACTTCCACCTTACTTACAACTTAATTATATTCATACAATTAGATCCTATAATTTATATATTAGTAAATAGATCAATATCGATCCTTGAACGATATCACAAGGACCGACTACAAACAATTCCTCCAATCCCACACGGAAGTGGAAATCGGGGAAATAAAAATAAAACTCCACTCCAACTGGAAGATCTCGCAATTCGCCCCCTACACCTTCACGCCCGAAACCACCACCGTCTGGAGCTTCCCCGACCGCGGCGACTGGGCGACGCACGTCGGGAATTACAGGGGCAACTGGTCGCCATACATTCCGCGCAACCTTATCCTGCGCTACACCGCGCCCGGTGACCTTGTGCTTGACCAGATGATGGGGTCAGGCACGACGCTTGTGGAATGTAAACTCCTGGGACGGCGCGCTGTGGGTGTGGACATAAACCCGGATGCGGTTATGGTGGCGCGAAACAGGCTGGACTTTTCTTACGCGCCGCTGGATGCTGATTATGTGGCGCCGGAGATAAGGACTTATGCCGGAGATGCGCGCTCACTTGACCTTATCGGGAGCGAGACCATTGACCTCATCGCAACCCATCCGCCTTATGCCAGCATCATTCCCTATTGCCATGACCGCGAGGGCGACTTATCAAGTGTGCACAACATTGCTGAATTCGCGGACGAAATGAGGAAAGTCGCGGTTGAGTGCATGCGCGTCCTCAAACCGGGAAAGCACTGCGCCATCCTCATGGGTGATTCACGGCGCAACAAGCATTTCATTCCAATAACGCCGCGGGTGCTGATGACTTTCCTTGAAGCAGGATTCATTCTCAGGGAGGACATTATCAAGATGCAGTGGAAGATGAAGAGCACGCGCGAGAAATGGTTTGGGAAGAAATATGATTTTTACCTGATAGGGCATGAGCACCTTTATGTTTTCAGGAAACCGGATGCAGGGGAGAGGACGACGAAGTTCAGGGAGAGCATGAAGTGGTGGTAGATGCTGTTTTTTTCATAATCCCGGAACACTGATGACACGGATTCAACGGATTTCCACGGATCTGCACATTCCGTGGTCCACTGGCATTCTTCCGCGATTAGCACGCATCGCTTTCCTTAAAACTTATTCAGAGTTATGCTGTAACTTGGAAAGATTGTCCGATCGGCTGGAAATTAGCTACTTCTTTACGCTCTAATTTTCTCCGGATCCCTTCAAAGAGTTTAACCGTTTCCTGCGAATACAGGCGCTCCCCGCAGTGGAGACAAACATCAGCCTTAACTTTTAAGGTAGCTATATGTACGCCGCCTTTTATCAATTTCTCAACCTCTTTCTCTTCAAGCTCACCGCCGCAAACGGGGCATTTTTCAAACGGTTTTGTTTGTTTCATCATTTTCTCCTTTGCCAGTTTATCCATCTGGAAGGGGCAGGTCTGTATACTGTAATAAGCACTGCATATTTTGTTTCTCCATTATATGCCCAGACCGTGTGTACTGGCTCATTTTCAAATGTATTACCATATATTAAGCAACTCGGATAAGGTTTATCGTCTGGATAGTCTTCGATGATTTTGCCCATAAGAACTGAGAACAGAATCTCATCATAAGAAAGGTTGTCATTTCGAGCCTCCTCATCTGCGTGATCAGTTATACGAACAGAACCCTTCCGAACAGCACTTTGGATATCCGCGATTTCCATTTATAAACACCTTTTGAAAAGCTTCTACCATTTTAGTACTCATAAACTCTATCCTTTTATTGAAATCCTTCCAACTGGTACTGCGCCATCCTCATGGGTGATTCGCGGCGCAACAAGCATTTTATTCCAATAACGCCGCGGGTGCTGATGAGCTTCCTTGAGCCGGGGTTCATACTACGCGAAGATATAATCAAGATGCAGTGGAAGATGAAAAGCACACGAGAAAAGTGGTTCGGGAAGAAATATGATTTTTACCTGATAGGGCATGAGCATCTTTATGTTTTCAGGAAACCAGATGCAGGGGAGAGGACGACGAAGTTCAGGGAGAGCATGAAGTGGTGGTAGACCATTCTTCAAGTCTGCAAATCCTTAAAGGGTTATTATGCATAAAAGACAAAATTAAGGTTTTGTAGATGGTGAATGGCATTATTAGAGTATCCGAACATGCGTTGAAAAGAACAGAAGAGCGAGAGATAGATATTGAACTTATTCAACAAGTCATAAAAGACCCTCTTGAAATAATAGACGTCAAATTTGGGAGAAAAGCGGCTTATAGGGAACTCAATGATTATTATTTGGTCGTTATTTTTGAACAGCAGAAGGATGAAATAGTTGTAGTAACAGTATTAAAAGTAGATGACGTGAGATTGAATAGATATGGCTTCAATAGAATTTGACTCGGAAGTTAATGCGATGTATATTCGCTTTAAAAAAGGAAAAGTGGATAAATCTGAACCATTAGCTGACAATGTTATTGTTGATGTTGATAAAAATGGAAATGCAATAGGCATTGAAATTTTACTTCCAAAGCAGGATATAAGAGTGTCACATATGGTTTCTGAAGCTTTGAAAGCAATAGCTTAAAAAATCACAGGGGCAACCGGTCGCCATACATCCCGCGCAACCTCATTTTGCGCTACACACAGCCCGACGAGCTTGTGCTTGACCAGATGATGGGTTCGGGTACTGGAATAACGCGCTATATTCGAAAGAAGGGGAAGTTTTGAGACAGGGCAAGTATATAAAGAATTAAATTGTATGCTATATAATCGTAAAATCGTATTATGGAACTAACTGCAATAATCAAAAAAGGAGAAAAGCAATTTGTAGCTTTGTGCCCTGAAATAGATGTTGTGAGCCAGGGCTTTTCGATTGAAGAAGCGCTGAATAATCTTAAAGAAGCAGTGGAAGTTTACATTGAAGAGATGGGCCTTCCTGAAGAAATAAAGCAAAGTGATACATTGATCGCTCATTTTGAGGTGTTTCCATATGGGAAAACTGCCCGTGCTGTCAGGGCTTGATTTGATCAAGATCCTGAAAAAAATTGGTTTTGAACCGGTGAGACAGAAAGGAAGTCATGTAGTTCTTGTCAATAACAGCGGCGGCCCAAAAAGAGCTATAGTTGTTCCAAACCATACGGAAATCGACCAGGGAACTCTGCTTGAAATTATCAGACAAGCAGGTTTGAAAAGGGACGATTTTGAGAAATTATTGTGAATTTAAGTTGTAAATACATATTCTTCCCATCCATCCCCTCACCTTCACCCCCAACCACCACCGTCTGGAGCTTCCCCGACCGTGGTGACTGGGCGACGCATGTTGGGATATCTTCCATTGGCTTCTTTTCGATTTCGGACTTGTTCCATTCAAAAAATTGACGACAAAAATGTCATCCCATTAGATGAAAACGATATCGAGCAAGCTATGATAATCGAAGTTTCATCAGACGGGCATTTTCAGCATCGTTATAATATTTTTCAGCAATTTCGTACTGGAAAAACCCATGTCTTTCATAGAATTTTTTTGCTCTTATATTGCCCCACCTGACCTCAAGGATTATTTCATCCAAATGCATTTCCTTGAAGAGGTGGATTATTTCATTTAAAAGGGAGCTGCCTATCCTTCTTCTCTGGTATAACGGATGGACTGCAAGCGAGAATATCCGACCAACGCCTTCCACAGCTTGAAATCCCGCAACATAACCTACAATAAAACCATTAATTTCTGCAACAATGAAAGTTTCAGGATAATTTTCGTAAAACTGCATGTAAAGGTAAGGGTCATGCTCGTTAAAAACCCTCCTTTCGATATCAATGACCCACTGGAAATCGATTGGCTGGAATTTTCTGATGATGATCAAATATGTCACCTGACTCTTAACCTAAAAGCGCATAGGATTATATTAATCCTGCATATATAGGGCAACAATCAAATTCTATTTGATGGTTTGAAACTTTGTTTTAATAATTTGAGACAGTAAAAGTTTCAAATTTTCATGGAGGACATAATTATTTCAGATGAAACGATAGGGATCAGTCTCTACTGCACCAAAACTCCGGGGATTGGCGGTGTTATACGCCAGGAAATCGAGGATTTTTTTGTTGAAGAACTCACGAACAGGATTGAAAACACGAATGGGCAATACCTGATAGCAGAGCTGACAAAGAAAAACTGGGATATCCACCATCTTGTGCGCGACCTCGCCCGGATATTGAGGATCAGCCAGTCACGCTTTGGCTGGGCAGGAACAAAAGATAAACGTGCCATTACAAAACAGAAAATATGTATCTGGGATTTGAGCGAAGCTGAACTTGCAAAGGTGAACTTAAAAGACATTGAATTAAAACCAATAGGTCGATCAAATAAGAAAGTGAGTCTCGGAGACCTCTGGGGAAATCGTTTCAGGATAACGATCCGAAATATTGAACTCTCACCTGAGGAAACCCGCGCCCGAGTAGATACCATAACTAAAGAACTCGAAATTGGCGCCCCCAATTTCTTCGGGGTGCAGAGGTTCGGGGAAAACAGGCCTGTGACGCACGTAGTTGGTGAAGCGATGCTTCGGGGAGAGATCAAAGAGGCAGCGCTTACCTATATTGCAAGACCTTTTCCCGAAGAAAATGAGGAAATCAGGAAAGCTCGCCAGTTCGTATGGGAAACAGGGGATTTTAAGGAAGGACTGAAAATATATCCTATTCATTTCCAGTATGAAAGAGCTATGATGAACCATCTGATCGCTCATCCCGATGATTATGCGGGAGCTTTTAGGGCTTTGTCGCCAAAATTGATGGAACTGTTCCTGCATGCATACCAGTCGTATATTTTTAACAGGATATTGAGCAGGCGCATTGAATCCGGCATGTCTATTGATGAGGCTTTTGACGGGGATATCGTATGTTTCAAGAATGAAATGGGATTGCCGGATCATTCCCGGCTCCAGAAAGTAACGTTTGGTAACCTTGACGGTATAAATAACCTGGTAAACCGGGGACGGGCATTCGTGACTGCGCCTATTGTGGGATACGACACCCAGTTCGCGCAGGGCGCTACTGGTGAGATCGAGCAGGCGATCGTTGCTGAATTGAAAGTTGATCTTGAAGGTTTCAAAGTACCGACTATGCCTGAGTTATCATCAAAGGGTTTGCGCCGTGAGATAATCGTGCCTTTTAAACCGGAATTGAGCGTTGAAGAGGATGAACTCAATATCGGGAAAACGAAAGTTGTACTTGGATTTTCATTGCAAAAGGGAAGTTATGCGACTACGATTTTGAGAGAGTATATGAAGTAAATCAGGTAAACTTATCATATTTCCCGCAGATAAAGAATGAAAAATATATGTTCACAATAATCACAGGCGCTCAGTTCGGGGACGAAGGAAAAGGAAAGATAGTGGATATGATGGCATGCGAATATGATGTTGTCGCAAGGTTCCAGGGCGGCGATAATGCAGGCCATACAGTTGTCGCAGAAGGCAAGACCTACAAACTGCATCTTATCCCATCCGGAGTGCTTTTCGGCGCGCGCCTCCTGATCGGGCCGGGTACTGTGATGAATCCCGGGATATTGATGGAAGAGCTTGCCATGCTCTCGGAAAATGGCGTTGAAGTGCCGCCCTCAAGGCTTGGCATCGATGCCAAGACAAGCATAATAATGCCATATCATGTAGCGCTTGATGGTCTTCGTGAATCAAAACGCGCCGTGAAAATAGGAACCACGAACAGGGGAATCGGTTTTGCCTATGTCGATAAAGTGGGGCGAGAAGAGATACAGATGGCGGATATTGCGGACAGGATTCGTTTCCTGCAGAAGCTTGATGAAATAGCCCCTCTTAAAGAGAACGCCATTAAAGAAATGGGGGGAGACCCAAAGATAGCCCGCTCAGAAGTTCAGGAGTATCTCAAGATCGGACAAAGATTGAAACCTTATATCACCGATGTTTCAAAAGAGATTAACCAGGCGCTAAAGGAAGGTAAAAAAGTCCTTGCCGAAGGGGCGCAGGGAACGCATCTTGATATAATTCACGGAACGCAAAAATTCGTCACCTCTTCAAGCACAGTAGCAGGTTCGGCGTGTGCTGCCCTAGGTGTTGGGCCAACTAAAGTGAATGAAGTTCTGGGAGTTGTAAAAGCTTACATCACAAGAGTCGGGGAAGGTCCTCTTCCCACAGAGCAGAAAAATGAAACAGGCGAGCACCTGCGCGAGAAAGGCGGGGAATTCGGGACAACGACCGGCCGTCCCAGGAGATGTGGATGGTTTGACATGCCTCTCGCGCAAAAAGCCATCAATCTCAATGGATATACGTCCATGGCTCTCACTAAACTGGACGTACTTTCAGGTCTTGATCCTGTAAAACTTTGCACAGGATATGAACTGGATGGAAAGAAACTCGATTATATGCCAGAGCTTTCCCATGATGTCGCAAGGTGCAAGCCTATCTATGTCGATATCCCTGGATGGCATGAAGATATCTCGAATACCGAGGATTTTACTGACCTTCCTGAAAACGCAAGGGAGTATGTGCAAAAGCTTGAAGATTTAATGGGCGTTAAAATAAAATATATATCTGTGGGGCCGGGCCGAAAGCAAACTTTTATGAAATAGGAATTTCAGGCGTGTGCCGCCACAAACCTTTTTTCCATTTGACATATGTTGAATAGTTCACTCAATTGAACCACAGTTCATTGTATTAAACGCAAGTTCAGTATAGATGACTATTCTATGAAAATAATTCCAAAAGTTGTTGCTTTATTTCTTCAATTTTTCCTTCTTTTAACCGTGCAACAACTTTTCTTACAATATTTTTTTCAACCGTATATAGCGAGTCAATTTTTACAAAGCTTGGTTCTATGTCAATAGTCCCTTCTGCCACGTCATCTTTCAGTATTATTAAATCCCATTTTCTATCTCTGCCTCTGGATGTTATCCTCAGTAACACAATGTCAATGGATTCTTCATTATATTCTGAATTGCTAATCACCAAAGCTGGTCTGAACTTTGCCTCTTTCAAGTTGCTATAGGAAAAATCAACGAGTACAACGCTTCCCTGTTTTAGTCTCATTTTGTATTATTCCTTGGTGATTCTTTTAGCTGCGTATTCTTTCCAGGCATCATCTTCGTTTTCCCAGTCGATTTTTTTAGGCAGTATATCCACTTTTTGAAGTATGACCTTCCCGGTTTCGATGGTCACATCGAGATAATCGCCTACATCAATATTTAATTTCTGCCGAATAGACTTTGGAAGTGTTAATAGTCCTTTTGATGATACTTTTACTAATTCGCTCATGTCTTAGATGTTAGAATTCTAAGATATTAAGCTTTTCGTGGAGCCTTAATTTCATCCTGAGAACATATTTTATTTCCGTTGCCCATCTCTGCTATCTTTATGGTCTTTGTTGATACCTTCAGGTCTCCAACCAACGAACCGCAACGAACTTATGTTGAAATGGTTCTCATTTTATTCAAAAGTTGGACTTTCATGCCACCAAGCCAAGGGTTGATGTGTGCGAAATTCCGAGGCTGTCAAAAAGTTTGGTGTTGGGGGCTATCATAAAATATTTGAAAATAAAAAACCGCAGATGAACGCGGATGAACGCAGATTTATGATAGCGTATTTACGATTTATAATATTGTAACACCAAAAGATTTGACACCCACGAAATTCCGTTAAGCTTTTCTTCAAGTAAAAACTATCTATAATTGTGCGACTTTTCAAGAGAATTCATGAAATGAAACTTGTACTACAGGGGGCAACATGGAACAATCAATCAGGTTGAAAGTAGCTGAAGCAGACCAGCGGGACGTAGGGAAAGGAATTGTCAGGATAGATGAGAAGTTCCGAAACGACATAGGGCTCAATATATTTGATGTTGTTGAATTAAAAAGTGAAGAACGATCAACATCTGCGATCGTGGGAAGGGCATATCCGCAGGATGAAGGGCTTGATGTCATAAGAATGGACGGGCTGATTCGCACAAATGCCCGGACAAGCCTTGGGGAATATGTGGAAGTGGCAAAAGCGAATTGGAAAGAAGCAAAAAAGGTCACGCTTGCCCCTGTTACGCAAAATATCCATATTTACGCTCCCAGTGAAAGCCTTCGTGCGATATTCCATAACAGGACAGTCTCAAAAGGCGATATCATTTCAACCACAAGCGTGCGGCGGCCGAGAGAATCTTTTGGCAATGATGTTATGTTCGAGCAGGTATTCCCGGAATTCTTTGGAGGTTCATTTGGTCTTGGTGAGATAAAACTCCATGTTGTTGCGACCTCACCTTCGGGAATAGTAAAGATCACCGATGTTACCGAAGTGGAACTCCTTCCTGAAGCAGTAGCTCTTCCCCAGGAAATACCTGAAGTAATGTATGAAGACCTCGGAGGCATAAAACCAGCGCTCAGTAAGATCAGGGAAATAATAGAACTGCCTCTTAAACATCCGGAGCTTTTCAGCCGCCTCGGGATCGATGCGCCAAAAGGAGTGCTTTTGCATGGTCCGCCGGGGACAGGAAAAACCATGCTGGCAAAAGCAGTTGCCAATGAAAGCGAAGCGTATTTTATTACAATAAACGGGCCTGAGATAATGTCCAAATATTATGGGGAAAGTGAGCACAAATTACGTGAGGCTTTTGATGTAGCTGAGAAAAATGCCCCTGCTATAATATTTATCGATGAAATAGACAGCATCGCCCCGAAGCGCGCCGAAGTGACTGGCGAAGTTGAACGGCGCGTCGTAGCGCAGCTTCTTTCTCTCATGGATGGGCTAAAATCAAGGAAGAATGTGATTGTCATTGGCGCGACTAACCGGCCCGAAGCACTTGATATGGCGCTTCGCCGCCCGGGCAGGTTTGACCGCGAGATAGAACTTCGTGCTCCCGATCGTGAAGGGAGGTTTGAGATATTCCAGATACATACACGGGGGATGCCACTTGAGGAGGACGTGAAACTTGATGACCTTGCCGATCGGACATATGGTTTTGTGGGCGCCGATATCGCAGCTTTATGCCGTGAAGCAGCAATGACCTCGCTTCGCCGGGTGCTTCCTGAAATAGACCTTGAGCAGAAAGAAATTCCTAAAGAGACACTTGATAAGCTGGTTATTAAAGGTTCAGATTTTGAAGATGTGATGAAAGAAGTCCAGCCCTCAGCGCTTCGGGAAATACTATTTGAAATACCCAACGTTTCCTGGAATGACATCGGAGGGCTTGAAAATGTGAAAGAACTGCTGTCCGAGGCTGTGGAATGGCCTCTGAGGTACGGTGAATCATTCAAGCGGATAGGTGTTGAAGCTCCCAAAGGGGTTCTTCTCTACGGGCCGCCAGGCACTGGAAAGACACTTCTTGCAAAAGCCATCGCGAACGAAAGTGAGGCAAATTTTATTACCGTTAAGGGGAGCGATATTTTATCGAAATGGTATGGCGAATCGGAAAAGCATATCGCCGAGATCTTCAAGAAAGCGCGGCAGGTTGCGCCTGTTATCATATTCCTTGATGAGCTTGATGCTCTTGCTCCGGTGAGGGGTTCGGCTGAGGGTGAGCCGCATGCCACAGAAAGGATCGTCAATCAATTACTTTCGGAACTTGACGGTCTTGAGGAACTCAGGGGTGTCGTTGTAATAGGTGCGACGAACAGGCCTGATATAATCGATCCTGCCCTTCTTCGACCCGGAAGGTTCGATGAAATGATCCTTGTGCCTGTTCCCGATCCAAAGACAAGATCTGAGATATTTAAAGTCCATACGAAGAAGATGGCACTTGCCGATGACGTAAATACAGGACAGCTTGTAAGGATAACTGAAAATTTCACCGGCGCGGATATAGCGTCAGTATGCAAGAAAGCTGGACGCTTTGCCATGCGTGAGAACATCAACGCCGAAAAAGTGAACCAGAAGCATTTCCTTTCTGCCGTTGAAGATACTGGCCCTTCAGTGACGCCGGATATTATGAGCTATTATGAAAAGCTAAAGGATGAATTGAGAAAGAAGCGCTCAAAACAGATAGAGCTAAGTCCAGGGATATATGCATAATATTATAAAATAATAAATTGCGGGGGTTTATGATAAAGGAAGGAGTTTTATTCGAGAAGTTGCCTGACAATAAGGTAAAATGCCAGGTTTGTTCCCACCGATGTATTATCGCAGATGGAAAATTTGGGATTTGCAGGACAAGGCAGAATAAGAATGGAAAGATTTACACTCTGATATATAATACCGTTTCAAGTGAAGCTGTTGACCCGATCGAGAAAAAGCCCCTGTATCATTTCATGCCCGGAACGCTTTCTTATTCTCTTGGCTCGATAGGGTGTAATTTCAGGTGCCAGCATTGCCAGAACTGGAACATATCGCAGGTGACGCCTGGAGAGTCTTATACGATGGAAATAACCCCGGAGGCTGCTATCAAACGGGCGCTGGCATCAGGTTCAAAGTCGATCTCATGGACTTACAACGAACCCGCCATCTGGCATGAATATACGTATGACAGCGCCGTACTTGCCAAAATTGCGGGTTTAAAAACGATATATGTGACCAACGGCTTTATTACTCCAGAAGCGCTTCGGCGCATTGCTCCTTATCTTGATGCATATCGTGTTGATATCAAATCCTTCTCGGATGATTTCTACAGGAAAATATGCGGTGCAAAACTTGCGCCAGTTCTTGAATCCACAAAGCTTGCAAAAGAGTTGGGGATGCATATTGAAACTGTAACGCTTGTAATTCCTTCGAAGAACGATTCACCCGAAGAGATCACACAGATCGTGCGCTGGGTGCATGAAAATCTGGGAGTTGACACTCCAATGCATTTTACGAGGTTCCATCCAATGTATAATATGGATGATCTTGAGCCAACGCCAGTGGACACTCTTGAAATGGCTTATGAAATAGCAAAAAAAGTTGGTATGAGGTTTGTATATCTGGGAAATGTGGCAGGGCACAGGTATGAGAACACTTATTGCCCGAAGTGCAATGCTTTGCTGATTGACCGAATGGGGTACAGGGCGAGTGAAGTCAGGATAAAGGATGGAAAATGCCCGGAGTGCGGGGAGAGCATAGCGATCGTGGAATAGTGATCTTCGATCACAATTTTTCCAGATATCTTTCAGCAGAAACAGCAGCTATCGCCCCGTCACCCACAGCTGTCGTTATCTGGCGAAGAGGAGTAACCCTGCAATCACCTGCAACAAATATCCCTTTAACTGATGTTTCCATTTTATCATTTGCGATTATAAATCCCCACTCATCTTTTTTAACATCTGCATATGCGGTATTGGGGATCAAACCCACATATATGAACACACCGTCTGTTTTTAATTCTGATGTGGCATTTGTCTTTACGTTCCTTAAAATGACCTTCTCGACTATTTTTTTCCCCACTATCTCTTCAAGTATGCAATCCCAGACAAAACTGATCCTGGGATTTGAAAATGCATGCTCCTGGTTTATCTTTTCTGCTCGAAGCTCGTTGCGCCTGTGCACTATAGTGACCTTTTTTGCCATCTTTGTAAGATAAATGGCTTCAGTTATGGCTGAATCTCCTCCGCCGATAACTACAACTTCCTTATCCCTGAAAAAAAAACCATCGCATGTGGCGCAATAGGAAACACCTCTTCCTGTGAAATCAATTTCCCCTTTTACACCGAGCTTTTTTGGGGTGGTACCGGAAGCTATTATGACAGACTTTGTCTCTATGTCGCCTTCTGATGTCTTAACAGTCTTGGTTTTTCCATTGTCTTCAATTGAACTCACTTCAAACAGGGTTTTCATTTCAAGCCCGAATTTACGGGCTTGTTCTTCGAATTTACTTGCAAGGTCTGCACCTGATATCTCAAGAAAACCCGGAAAGTTCTCAACGAGATCAGTAACTATGATCTGGCCTCCTATTCCCATTTTTTCAATAAGGACTGCATCAAGCATGGCTCTTTTTACATATATGCCTGCAGTCAGGCCTGCAGGACCTCCTCCGATTATTACGACGTCATGTACCATATTTGTTCATCCTAAACGAGGTCAAGATTTATAGTCCCGCCTTCGAGAACATCTTTTTCACTTATTTCGACCTGTTTTGAAATATTGCCTGCTGTCACTGTATAAGCGCCGGTTGGTTTTGTGTCGAATTGAGTCTCACCGGATATTGGGCCAAGAGTCGAGTAAGGAACTATTAATTCATATGTTCCATTAGAAGATGTTACCTGTTTATATTGAACTGTTCTTCCGATATTTGTTTGTATAGTATTGGTGACGGTAATGTCAGTGTTTGGAGGCGCATTTCCAGTTATTTTTGCTCCCTTAACATGTTCGAATATTTTTGCATATCCGGAATCCTCAACAGGGATTAAGCTGGCTCTATTCAATGTATTATAAATAGATTTATATGCCTTTTCCTCGTTTCCTCCTGAAGTATAGGGATTTGGAGTTGATTCGTGCACCAGCCTGTAGTTTCGCAGCCCATTCGTGTCAAAGATATGAAGTTTTGACTCCATAGTATTGTAATATTTCGTTGAAGGCCAATATTGAGTTCCCTGGGAGGTTTGAACCGCCTCATAATATCCCTGGTCAGTATAATCCCATTCTGCGATCGTTGGCTGGATCGAATATGCCATATATGCATTGCTTACAACATACCGCGCTCCTGGCTTTCCATTAATGCCCAGATCATCAAGTATTTTATTTGCTTCATCTTCTGTTTGTGCGATCAGGAATGTTGAAGCTCCCGGTGCATGATTGGCACCTCCGCCAATGCCTGCCTGGAATGGGTTCGCATTGGGGATCCTGTGTCCCCAGTATGTGATGATATGACCGTAATCCCACCAGCTCATGACGCCGTAATCATTTTTGGAGTAGTTATATTTCTGGCCCGGGAGGGGTTTTTCATAAATTGAATAATACGGTAGATCAGGCTGCGGGGTATTATCTTTCATCCATGTAAGCGCATCATGCCATTCATAAAATCCTGATGAAACGGCGCCCCATTTTGCCTGGTCCATAGTTGTTTGATATGGAGATGCGCCGGATGGGAGGAAAGCTGTTACAGCAATCACAAGAATTAATGAGAGTATATGTTGTACGCGTATCTTTTTCAGGCATTCAAGAATATCGTTTGATTTGAACTGTTTCCAGTCCGCAAAGTCTAAAAATCTGGAGCCGAGAACGCCTGAGAGGATGGCTATGTTCACCGCATAATAATATGTGAACCGGTTCTGGGCTAACATTATGCCAAGAACGAAGACGCTCCAGATGACAAGTAATGTGTATTCTGCTTTGGATTTTTTTATTGCATAATAACAAAGAAGAAGAAGGGCAATATACGAAAGAATATAATTATACCCGAAATTCCCAACTGCGGCTGCATAGCTGATAGGGGAAGCTTCTGCTATAGTTAAACCTCCGCCGGAAAGTCCTCCAAAAAGATAATCCAAGCGGCCCACTGTACCATCATAAAGACCGGGTGTCAAAATTTTCATGAGTATTAATCCCATAAAAATCGCAACCAATACGAATATTAAATAATGATATCCTTTATATTCCCTTTTATTCATTTCCCTGGAAACAAGACTCATGAAAGCAAAAACTACCGCTAAGCCTCCGGTTACTGCCAGATGCAGCATCGAATAATAAAAAGCATTAAAACCATTGCTTAATTCAACATAGGGAATTACCATCAACATTGCTGTAAAATATGCAATTATACCCACGACACCCAGATATTCGGTAGATTTTCCTTTGAAATGATCTATGATATACTGGACTACCATAAAGATACCAAACACGACTGCGAAAAACACTCCCGTTGTCCATATCAATAGGTACGTTCCAAAGGATATTCCGGCAAGAAGGGAATAAATTACTGGGATCTTTAATGCTGCCCAATCCCTGTTAAGCCAGTGATCGAAAGTGATGTTCTCCGATTTCTTTATTGCCATAATGAAAAACATCATCATAAGTGTGGTGAAAAAAACTTCAGCAACATGATGATCGGTGAATCCAAGAACTGACCTGGAAAGGAATTGTCCCGGCAATATTGCAATCAAGAAAGCCCCTATAAGGCCGGCTTTGTTATCGATTAGCTCTCTGCCAATAAAAAATACCGGGAATACCACCAGCGCGCCCAAAACTGCCGGGAAAAAAGCGCCGATCGTATCAACAGTAGTTTGGGCAGGCATTCCGCCGCTGGATACAAATCCAGCGACCAGGGAAAAGAATGCGATCATTTGATCAAAAAGCGGGCCCCAGCTCAACTGGCTTCCATAGGGATACCTTGTAAATGCATCAAAAAATATACGGTGAGGGAAAAAATGAATCGTGTTCTCCACAAGCCTCATCTGGAAAACAGAGTCATCCATTGCAAAGCCCACGATCCCCTGCTGGAATACGGTTTTTATGGGGGTAATCCCTCTTATATAGAATGAGAACAGGAATATTGCAATAAGGATAACATATGAAAGAGATTTTACTGTAAAAAATCTTTCAGTCATTTGCTTATCGTCTTTCTTTATTTCAGTTTTTTCCTTATACTTATTATTGGATCTAACTTTCGCCAAAGTGCACCTCAGGGTTGGATTATAAGTGGATGTAGCAATTAATAAAGTTTGTGTAATATCATAGTTTCATAAATTGGATTATTTGTCTTTCACTTCCTCTACTCGTACTTCCTTTATCTGCTCCCACTTGTGACTGCTGCCAAAAAAGAAGAGTTTCACTGCACCTTTGAATAATGCTAATTGAAGTTGAAGAAATGATAAAATCGTAATTAGAATACTTTTGAAATTTGACTTTTTTCCTTCATTGCATTCTAGTCCAAATTTTCGATAGACCCCAATTGCATAACTAAAAATAATAATAATAGCTATTATCGTTATCAATAATGTCTGTACTGGCTCATAATAAAATGAAAGAATCATAAAAAAGAATGTAAATATAAGTATGAACGGAAATAAGACGTGAATAATAAATTCAGCCGGAAAAATCATCTTTCCAAACAACCCGTAATTATCTGCAAAAAGCATATTCCTGTGCTTTATGAAGGATTGGATCAGCCCCTGGGCTCTTCTTTCTTTTTGCTTTAATCGTATACTGTTTCTTGTTGGCACGCGTTCAAAAAAAGTGGCTTCAGGAATATAAACTGCCCTGTAGCCTTTTTTAATCACCTGTAAAGCCATTTCTGTATCATCAGCAACAGAATTTATCGATGGCGGCTCTATGATACTCGACCTGAATACCATAAGAGGACCATTAAAAATCATTGTGGAGGCTATACTGCTCTCATAAAATCTCAAAGTATCAAAAAACGTTCTGTAAGCCTGTTCAGAAATTTTTGAGGCAGATTCTTTTCCAACTAACGATAATTTCCCTGTTGCCGCTCCTATTGAAGAATCTGCAAAAAGTGGTACAATTTTTTCAAGAACATCCTTGTTCAACATCGCGTCAGCATCTGTGATCAAGAACAAATCTCCTTTAGCATGTTTAAATGCTAAAGACAATGCATGAGCTTTGCCCATCCTTTCTTGTTGAGTTAAAAGTGTGATGTTCTTGAAATTGTTGACTATTTTAACAGTATTATCAGTCGAAGCCGAATCCACCACTATGATTTCTCGTTTTTCTTCAGGATATTCTAACTCAAATGTATTATTGATCTTGTTCCCTATCATTAATTCTTCATTGTAAACAGGAATTATTATAGAAACCATTGGTTTATAATACAGATCCTGTTTGATTCCCGGAAATTTATTTTTATACTTTATAAGCACATTACAATATCTGAGAAACCACAATGAAAATAATGATATTAATAATAATAAAAAGGAAAATATAGTGAAAAATATATTCATTGCTTAACCTATTACTTTTATCAATCTGGAAAGTTTTCTATACATGAAACGGATATCGTCCATATTTCTCAATTGCATTAATCTATGTACAATATTAAAGTAAAATATCTCTCTTTTAATCATATGCAACATGAATCGCCTATATGCTTTTTTCTGCAATTCGAGCAATTCCCCTGAAGAGAATTCCCCGGTCGATATCATTGATGATTGCACCATGAGAGTTCTTAGATCATAATCCTTAATGTACTCATTATTCTTGCAGATTTCATAAAGTTCTGTACCAGGGTATGGTGTCGCAATGAAGAAATTTGCGCTGTCCAGATCTATTTTTGTGGCAAAATTAATTGTATCTTCCATTGTTTTTTTGGTTTCTCCTGGCATTCCTATAATGAAAAAACCGTGAGTCCAAATGCCATTTTCTCGTATCTTTCTGACTATATCTCTCACCTTTTCAAGCTTGAGGGGCTTTTTTATTATTTTTCTAAGAACCTGTTCATTACCGGATTCGATTCCAAGGTTTAGCTGATAGCAACCGGACTTCTTCATAAGCTTTATTAAATCTTCATCCAACTTCCAGATAGCAACACCATTGGGAGTGGTCCAAGTTATGTCCAGCTTTTTGTCAATAATTCCCTGGAATATCATTCTTGCTCTTTCGCGATCAAATGTCAGGTTATCATCTTCAAAATGTATCTCCCTGATACCGTATTCCTTCACTAGATGCTGTATCTCAAGAAGCACGTTTTCAGGGCTCCTGGGCCTCCAGCTTTTCCCCCACACTGAATGTATTGAGCAATAAACACATTTTCCAGGACACCCCCGACTGGTTATTATACTGGCGTATCTACTTCTTTTAAGACCACCATGTGATTCGCCGATCTCATAATATCTTTCCATTGGAAGAAGATGGCGCGCAGGGAACGGGAGTGCATCGAGGTCTTTGATAAACCCTGTCTTAGCATTGACTCTCACAGTTCCGTTGATCCTGTATCCAAGCCCATCTATCATTTGGATATCACTTTTCTTCTCCAGGGCCCCTGCCAGTTCAAGAAGCGTTTCTTCTCCTTCCCCGATCACCACGAAATCTACATTCTCATACCTGAGCACATCATGTGGAACAGAGGATGGGTGCGCCCCGCCCATCACCACAAACATATTACTATTAATGTCCTTTGCGATATCCGCCACCTTCAGGGCTTCTGGGAACATCATGGAAAACATGCATGATACCCCCACAATGTCAGGTGAAAAAACGCGTATTCTCTGTTCTATCTCCTGCCAGTTCAGTCCCAGGTGGACGAATCCGTCATGCCTGAGTGGTGAATCATAGCCCTCAACAATGCAATCAAGTAGCTGAACGGAATGCCCATTCGTCTCAAGTACCGAAGCCAGATAAGCGATACCAAGAGGGGGTGTTACACCGTAAAGTCCCTTATCCTTGACCATCAATGGTGGAAGTATGAGCATGATCTTCATATATTTTCATGCTAACTAACCGTGTTGATAATATAAACTTTATTTATGATGCCTGCACATGGGCACATTAGAATGAAAATAATTCAGGTCTGTCCCACTTATCTGCCTGACATAGGAGGCATTGCCACACATGTGAAGGAACTTAGCGAGATGCTGGTAAAGATGGGACATGATGTGGAAGTGGTGTGCACCGATCCCTCACAAAAGCTCCCGAAAAATGAGGTGATCAATGGAGTGAGAGTTTCACGCTTCTGGGCATTCGCCCCTGGCGAAGCATATTATTTCTCACCCGGGATGTATTTCTATCTCAGGTCAACCGAATGCGATGTCATACATGCGCACAACTATCATTCGTTCCAGGCGCTCTTCGCTGCCCTGGCGGGAAAGAAAAAGTTCATATTCACCCCGCATACATTCGGCTTTTCAAGATCACTCTTCAGGAATTTTCTTCACAAGCTCTACAGGCCGATTGGTTCTTATATATTTGATTCGGCTGATACTGTTATCTCTACCGCCCAGTTCGAAAGGAACTGGCTGTCGCAAACATTTCGAATCTCGGACTCAAAATTGATTTATATCCCGCTTCCCATCAATCCTGCCCGCACAATAGTGAATAGACAAACAAGCGGAGTAAAAAGGATCGGGTATTTCGGAAGATTATCGATTGAAAAGAACCTCAAGGTACTCATTTCGGCTTTCAAGCTCCTTAGAACTAAAAAAAGCGATATCGAGTTATTCATCGCAGGGGACGGGCCCATAAGGAATGAGCTTGAAGAATCTGCTAAGGGTATCGAGGGAGTGGCATTTCTCGGAAGGCTGCCACAATCAGAACTTGAAAGTTTTATACAAACGCTGGATATCTTTGTCCTCCCATCTATTTTCGAGGTTTCGCCAAGAGCAGTGATAGAAGCAATGTCACGCAATATCCCTGTGGTGACCACACCTGTTGGTGAACTTCCGCAGGTATTTGAACACGGAAAACACTGCATGTTCATAAAGATCGATGATCCGGTAGATACAGCTGAAAAGATCATGCTTCTAATGGAAGACAGGCAGCTTGCAGAGAAGATAGCACAAGCCGGAAGGGTGCTTGTGGAAGAACGATATGACATCAAAAAAGTTATTCTTGAATATCTAAGGATATATGGGGCTATCTCTTCATCTCGAGAACATATGCCACGCGCTCACCGTTCTTGATAGATTTCAATATCTGCACTTGTGTGGTCAGGTTCTTATATTCATTGGTGAAGATATACGCATCCACATTGCTAAGAAGCACAATGTACCCGTCTTTTGGTTGTTCGGAGTCCAATGTCTCAATCCTTATGTCACATCGCCCTTTGAAACATAGCAACCATCCGAAAACGTCTGAATCGATCTGTCCACCGCCAACTTTCTGGCGCTCCCCGGTGGATATATAATATACCGTTGAATTCCGGGGTGCAGTTGCAGTCAAATAGTCCACAGCTTCCCTGAAGCTGTTCTGGGAATCCGAAACCATATTATGATAGTTATTTGTATTTCCGATCTGTGTGGGCACGGCAGAAAGCTGCACTATGACCACCAGCACAATTACTGCTATATTTGCATAATTGAAGATGCGTGAAATGGTGTTCTTCGGTCTTGGTCCCGAATATATATATTTCAAAAACTCCCAGAGTGTTACCCCCAGGAACAGTGACATCCCGATATTCGGCTCTGCCAGATACGTTGGCTGCACGACCTGCGAAGTGAGAAGCAGCGGTGCAAAACTGACACCGAACCATGCGATACCAATGCGCTGGATGGTGTTTCCAAGCATAAAACCAATAGCCAATAGCAGCATTACGATTATCCCACTCGATAACGAGTACAGTGCTCCCATTTGTGAGGCGATATAAACGGTTGTGATGATGGATACGGAAACCACATTCTTAATTAGTTCTACAGGAATCCCACCATATGCATCTTTCGCGAACTTCCTGAAATAGAACGTTCCAATAATTCCAAGGAAGAATATGTACGGGTTCTTGAGCTGCCATGAGAGTTCCTGCTCGACATAAAAGACGAGTCGCTCCTTTACGCGCTCGCTTATGGGTGCGCTGGCAGAAACGCTTACCTCGGGTGAAATATATACCATAATCACATACAATAGCAGCACTGGAAGAAGGTTTACTGCAATTGCGATCACACGATTTTTTACCCCCATTTCCTTCTTGTGCAATAGATAGATGATATTTACAGCAGGGATAATAACCATGCTTGGCTCTTTGGAAAAGAAGGCAAATATACCGAAAATGATCGCAAGTATAAGGCTCATCCTCTCTTTTTTCTCAAAGAAATGAATTGAATAGTACAAACTCGCATTAATAAAGAAGATCTCGGCTATGGAAGTAGTGTAGTTCATCTTCCATACCAAAATAAAGCTTGCATCCAGGAAAAGATATAGCAAGACTGCAAGCATTCCAGCCGCCCTGCTGTGCAGCATACGGATGAGGAGATACAGGAACAACATGGCACCGGCAAAGAGCGCGCCGTTCATCAGATAATAATAAGCCTCGTTCGAGCCCCATAGAGCATAACCGATGTAATAAATAACATTGATCGTTGGCCTCAGTCCAGTCCCCATTTTGTCAGTCAATAAGCCGGAAATATTGTTGAAATGCTGCTGTGCATAATGCACCCATACGATATCGTCAGGATAATCAGGTATATAGTACTGTGAAATCGCAGCGCGCAGAGGATTGATCATCGATAGCAGGATGACGATCGGTATAAATATATCAAATCTGGAAAGCCACCCGCTTTCTTCCTTTTTTATATATTTGGATCTGTTCTTCAAGTTCCCTCTTCTCATCACATATGCAATATCTTTCTTATACCTTTTGCTCGCATCGGATACTCATCAGGTTTGCGAACATGCGTGGAGCATGCTTCAGACTGAAGCGCGAATGTTCGCTGTGTTTCCACTCTATGGGCACTTCGAGGATCGAGAATCCATGTTTTTTGATGCGCCACAAAAGCTCCACGTCGAACTCAAAACCATTTGACCTGATCTTTGGTACTACCAAATCCACAGTTTTTTTCTTGAAAGCTTTAGCCCCGCATTGCGTATCCCTTATTCCGAGGTTGAACATCAGGTTCACCATAACATTGAACACCCTGCTGATCACTTCTCGCTTTAACGGCTGATGTCGTGTTATCATTGCCCCCGGCGCTCGCCTCGAGCCTATGGCGCAGTCAACTGTATCAAGGGCACCGATGATCCTGTCCAGGTCAGATGGGGAGACCGAGTCATCAGCATCCACAAAGGCCAGAATAGTCCCTCGTGCGGCCTTGAATCCCTCTACGATACCGCCGCCTTTCCCCAGCCTCGTTCCAAATTCAAGAAGATGTATGCCCGGGAATTTCGCGATCATATTCTGCACGATGGTTGCTGTGCGATCGCTTCCATCAGCTACCACGATGAGTTCGCAATCCCTGTATTTTTCAAAGAAATATTCTACATACAGCTCCAACATACCTTGGATTCGCTTTTCTTCGTTATATGCCGGGACTATTATGGAGATCATTTACGATTCCTGAAAAAATTCAATGTGCTCTTCAGGCTCTCATTTAGTGGAACGGATGGTTCCCAGCCGGTTTCTTCCTTTATCTTCGTGTAATCCCCATACATACTTGGAATATCATTCTTTCGCAAGAGCGATTTGTCCTTCAAAATCGTTATCTTGTGGTGGGGTATGAGCTTTACATATATATCAAGAATGTCCGCGATGGAATGACCTGCTCCTGAACAGATATTGTAGATGCCGCCTTTTTCACTTTTCATCGCAAGAGCATAGAACGCCTCTGCAACATCAGAAATATCAATAAAATCCCGGACTGGTTCCAGGTTGCCTGCATAGATTACAGGTTCATTAATTCCTTTTTCGATCTGTGCTATCTGCCTGGCAAATGACCCCACTGGAGTTCGTTCTGTAACATCAGCTCCAGTAGTATTAAATACCCTCCCAATGATGATATCAAAGCCCATATTCCTGAATACAAGAGCAACATTTGTCCGGCAGCACATGGATGCACCATATGGGGATGCTGGGTTTGGTATCGTCATCTCATTCACAGGCATCTTCTGCGCAATCCCGTATTCTGCAGCAGATCCGATAATGACAATCCTTGGATTAAATTCCAATTCTTTAACTGATTCAAGAAGGTTCAATGTTGTCCTGACATTAGATGAAAAAAGGATATCCCAATCATTAGTATAGGCTGTACCAGCAAAATGGAAAATATAATCAGGCCTGATCTCGGAAAGAACACATTTTACTTTTTCACGATCGGATAGGTCGCATTCCACAGGAATGAAATGTTCAACAGTTCTGAGAGCTCTGTAAATCCCATATATCTGTGCATCGGGGCTTTTCTCCAGGATCACATGCAGAAAGTTCCTTCCAATAAAACCATTAATCCCTGTAATAATAATTTTTTTATTGTTCATCTGGTAGGAATTGCCTTTTGTTGTGCTCGAATTCTTCCTGAGCGACCTGATAATCATCAACTCTTCCTATATCAAGCCAGTAGCAATCGCTGGGATAGCAGTATATGTTTTCGCCTTCCTGTTTCATTCTCATCATAAGATCAGGCAAACCTATAGACTCGTTCTTTTTTATATAATCCCTGCACTTCGCGTTCAGCACATTCACTCCCATGCTCACAAGGAATTGGTATGCTGGTTTTTCTATGTATTTATCAAGCCTGGAATCAGGCGTCATCTCGATGACTCCGTAATCGATCTTTGACTCTCGCTTGTGCAAGCTTATGGTCGCGATACCTTTTTTCTCAATGTGGAAATTGAAAAGCTGGCTGTAATCGAGCGTTGTAAGGATATCCCCGTTCATCACCAGGAAATTTTCCCTGAGGTTATCTATCAATCCAAGGGCTCCTGCTGTGTTCAGGGGCTTGTATTCCCTCACATAATCAATATGTAAGCCCCACCGGGAACCGTCGCCGAAATATGCTTCTATGAGTTCGGCAAGATGTCCGGTCGAGATGACAATCTCATCAACGCTGTGCTTCTTTAATTGCCTTATTATTATCTCAAGAATTGGAACGTCCCCAACAGGAACGAGAGGTTTCGGGAACACTGTGGTATATGGTCGAAGTCTTGTCCCTTTGCCGCCTGCTAGTATTACTGCTTGCATATCTATGTCTCCTCAAATATTATATATATTAGCTTTATATTTCTCCGGATGCTCCTGTACATATCGTATGATCTCCTTCAGTCCATCCTCCAGAGTGTACATGGGTTCCCAGCCCACCAGTTCCCTGGCTTTACTGTTGTCGCAGAGCAGATTCATGACTTCGCTCTTTGAGGGACGCATGCGCTCATCATCGCTTATGATACTAATATCCGTTCCTGTAAGTTCCATAATGGTCTTTAATAAATCCCCGATGCTTATGCCTTCTCCCGATCCGATATTGATGACTTCCCCTATGGACCTGTCCGACTGTGCAATCTTCAGGAATCCATTCACAGTATCCTGCACGAACGTAAAGTCGCGCACCGGGCTCAGGAGCCCCATGTGAATTTCCTTCTTCCCGGCTAGAATCTGGGAGCATATGGCTGGAATGACCGCCCTTGCCGACTGGCGCGGACCGAACGTGTTGAATGGCCGGATCGTAGCAACCGGCAGCTCAAAAGAATTATAATAACTTTCAGCCATCTTGTCTGCTGCAATCTTGCTGGCGGAATATGGGGATTGTCCCTGAAGAGGGTGTTTTTCATCGATAGGAGTGTATAAGGCTGTACCGTAAACTTCACTTGTGGATGTATGCACCACTTTCCTGATGTTCTCATCCCTGCACGCCTGCAACACGTTCAACGTCCCCTGGATGTTAGTGTCCACGAAATCTTTGGGGGCCAGATATGAATACGGGATAGCTATGAGCGCAGCCAGGTGGAACACCATATCGCATCCTTTAACTGCATTTCTCACGCAGAAAGGGTCCCTGATATCACCGGTGATTATCTCCACCTTTTCAAGTACATCGCGAGGTAAGAGTTCAAGATTACCCCAATCGTTCCTTGAATTATAATGGACAAATGCCCTGACCTTTGCTTTTTTTCTGGCGAGCGCCTCCACCAGATGGCTTCCTATGAACCCTCCTGCACCTGTCACCAATACTTTGTTATCTTTCCAGAACATATTTCACCATACCATTATGCTATTTGATATATAGAATTTTAGCAATCTCAAATATAATCGTAATTTCATAAAATTAACTAAGAACCAGACTTTTATGCTTATATCCTTCCTACCCATCCAGTAATTAAGTATCTGTAATTGTTCTTTCACAAGTATATCCGTTTTCCGGCATAGATTATTTCCATGAATCCTGTATTTTGCAAGCGGTTTTTCATAGAAGTCTATATTATGCGATTCAGCTATCCTGAGGAACAATTCATAATCTTCATCAATCATGTAACTGGCATCGAACATGCCGACTTCATCCATTATCTTTTTGCGCAGGACTACTGTTAATATGGCAATAAAATTATAGATCAATAACCTATCAAATATGTTACCTCTATAAAATTTTTTCTTTTGTAGGTAATTTTCAATTAATTTACCATTACCATCGATGCTCAGTATGTCAGAATATACCATCGCCACATCCTGATGTGATTCCAGAAACCCTATCTGCTTTTCCAGTTTTTCAGGCAGCCACACATCATCACAGTCCAGAAAAGCTATGTACTCACCGCGCGCCTTCTCTATTGCAAGATTCCTGGCATACCCCAGGGGCACCGTCTTTTCTGCATGGAAATATTGCAGTTTCTCATCATAGCTCTTTGCGATCTCTGCGCTTTTATCTGTAGACGCATTGTCCCAGAAAATAATCTCCCAGTCCCCGTATGTCTGCGCATACACACTATCTATTGCCTCGCGAAGATACGTTGAGCTGTTATAGCAGTTCATTATAACGCTCACTTTCGGGTCTGGCACCGTATTACACCTCTATACAGTGGATGAGTTCCTCACAGATGTAATCTACTTCCTGTTCCCTGATACCCGGATGGAGCGGGAGTGTCAGAAGGCGGGGAAAAAGTATCTCTGTGACCGGAAGATTGTTACGGTGATAGAAGCTCAAAAGGTGGTTTGGCATATAGTGCACACCGGTCTGGATGCCAGAAGCCAGCAATTTCTCTCTGATCTTATCTCGATCAACATTTTTTAATTTTATTACGAATATATGAGGCACGATATTTTCCATATCCTGATTAAGCAGTTCAATTGAATTACATTTCAAAAGGTTTTTGCGGTACCTATTTGCAAGTTTTCTTCGTAGTGATGAGAACTCAGGCAGTCTTTTCATCTGCTCAATTCCTATGGCTGCCATAATATTGCTCATATGATAGCGAAAACCCTGGTTATTCACATCAAACTCCCAGCTCCTCTCCCCCCTGTACCTTTTCTCCGTATCCTTTTCCACGCCCAAAAGGCGTGCATCTCGCACTTTCCGGAGTACATCCTCATCATCCGTTACAATTGCCCCACCTTCTCCGCATGTGATGTTCTTGATTCCGTCAAAGCTGAAACATGCTATGTCCCCAAAACTTCCAACTTTCTTTTCATTATAATAACCTCCGAAAGCATGGCAGGCATCCTCAATGACACGCAGTCCGTTGTCATTTGCGAATTCATAAATCTCTTCCAGGTTGCCCAGACCTCCGGCATAATGCACTGGCATTACAGCCTTCGTTCTTTCTGTCAGGCGCTTCCTGGCATCATTCACGTCTAAAGTAATCGTATCCGGATCTACCTCACAGGCAACAGGTATTGCGCCAGTTGCTGATATTGTCTGAAATGAGGCTACATAGGTGAGAGACTGCACCAGCACTTCATCACCCTGGCCGATCCCCAATGCCTGCATTGACAAATGCAAAGCAGCCGTACCTGTGTTCACGCACACCACCGGTCTCCCCAGGAAATCGTGCAATATATTCTCGAATTCCTGCACTTCCTTTCCCATTCCCAGATACTCCCGGTCGAGCACACCCATCACAGCTTTTTTTTCGGCCTCACCGATCATGGATTTTGAAAGACGGATGACCTTGTCCATCATTCCCACACTTTCCATCGTGCCTTTCCTGTCTGCCAAAGCTCTTCCAATACGTTCTTATCCCGCACAGTGTCCATGCACTGCCAGAATCCATCATGCAGATATGCTTTAAGTTGTCCTGAACGCGCTGTGCTCTCCAAAGGTCCCTCTTCCAGGACTGTTGAATCCCCTTCTATAAGATCAAGGAACTCAGGCTCAAGAACAAAAAAGCCGCCGTTGATCCAACCCTGTGTTGTTTGTGGCTTTTCCTTGAAAGACATCACATTATTCTCCTTCGAGATTACAAGTTCCCCGAACCTGGCTGCAGGATGCACTGCAGTGATAGTCGCCATCTTGCCGTGTTTCTTATGGAATTCGACCAACTTTGCGATGTCGATATTAGCCACACCATCACCATATGTGAGCATAAACGTTTTATCCCCGATATATTCCGCAAGGCGCTTTACACGTCCACCCGTCATCGAACTTGAGCCCGTATCCACAAGGGTGACTTTCCAGTCCACGGTCTTTTTCTTATTATAATTCGCACTTCCGTTTGAAAGATCGATGGTGAAGTCAGACTTTAGCGAATAGTAATTCAGGAAGTAGTCCTTGATCACTTCTCCTTTGTATCCAAGTGCTATCACGAAGTCCTTGTATCCATAATGCGCATAGATGTTCATGATGTGCCACAGTATCGGCTGCCCTGCGATCTCCACCATCGGCTTTGGCACAAGATCTGTGTACTCTGATAGACGGGTACCGAATCCGCCTGCGAGGATTACTATTTTCATATTCTATCCTTTTCCCATTCATAACCAATATTATTTTCGAAAGCATCCTGTCGATCTACTTCATCCGGGTCATGTGGTATGTTCGCTATGTTCAAAAGCATATTTAATCCCTTCCCCAACCCTTTGAACCCCATCCAGGTCATCGGTGGAACCGTCAAACGCTGGTAATTGCTGTGGGAAAGGACTATTTCAGAGATTTTTCCACATGTCGAAGACTCCGGTCTATCATCATATATTACGAATTTGATCTCACCGACCGGAACTACCAGATTAAGTGTCATTTTTCGATGGCGCTTCCAGGCTTTGACCGAACCTTTATTGACCGTGGAAAAATACGCCTCTCCAAATCCGGAAAATGATGGTTCTGTGACCTTTATCGCATGCAGGACATCGCCATTTTCACCTGGGATTATCCGAAGAGGAGTGAGAATAACTCCATCAATCATTGCCGCTCACCCAAATCAATTTTCTTTCTGCTGCCATTTTGACATAATCCTCAATCTGGTCACAGGTCGTGTTGAAAACATCCTCTTTTTGTTCATAATACGTTTTATACCAGTCAACAGTGAACTTAACAGTCTCCTGAAAATTCATATTCGCTTTCCATCCAAGCATGTGCAGCGCTTTGTCGCAGCATAGTTTCAGGAGAGTGGCTTCCTTTTCATCCCTGTTCGGCTGGATTACATCCACTCCTCCCTTCCAGCTTTTTTGCATCTGCGCTATCAGCTCGCCGACTGTATAATTCTGGTCTGCCGGTGGTCCGAAATTGAATGGTTCTCCGTTCAGTTTCGCATCTTCAGTGAGCTTCTGTCCAACACGAAGATAGCCGCTGAGAGGTTCAAGCACATGCTGCCATGGTCGCGTCGCCCCCGGATTTCGTACAGTCACATGCTTTCCTGATGACCATGCTCTCATACAATCTGGAACAATTCTGTCCCGTGCCCAATCCCCTCCCCCAATGACATTTCCTGCCCTGACAGATGTAACTTTTACATTACTTTCTTCCTTATTGAAAAAAGAATTAGCATAGGTTTTTATCACAAGTTCAGCTGCACCTTTCGATGCGCTATATGGGTCATCGCCGCCTAAGGCATCGGTTTCCCTGTAGCCCCATATCCATTCCACATTGTCATAGCACTTATCGCTTGTGATCATGACAGCGCTGCATGGATGGTTTACCTGCTTAAGTGCCTCGAGCACATTCATTGTACCGAGCACATTTGTCCTGATCGTCAGCACAGGGTCGTTGTATGATACCCGGACGAGGGATTGAGCAGCCAGATGGAACACAAAATCAGGTCTTATTGTGGAAATAACCTTTTTGACTTCTTCGAAATCGCAGATGTCTTTTTCTACATATTTGATCCGGTCTTTCAAGTTCGCAGCTTCGAAATGGGATGGTTGCGTGGGGACACCGTTAGATAAGCCGTATACGTCTGCGCCGAGCTTGTGCAGCCAAGCACTGAGCCATGAGCCTTTAAAGCCGGTGTTGCCTGTGACAAGAACTTTTTTGTCAAGGTAGATTTCATTGAAGAGAGAGATCATTGTTCATTACCGGATTCATAAACTAATCGCATTCGTATTATAAATATTCTTTTTTGCATTAAAGTCATAATGTTCTTTTCAGATATTTCAATGTTGATATCGGATTTCTCAGTTTTTCAATGAATTTTTTCAATAATACACCGGGATTATCCATAGTACTCCTGATGCTGAGATATATATATGCTTTCAATAGTATCCTCCTCAGGTCATGTTCATCCCATTCAGGAGTTCTTATTATGAAACTCCGGATAAATAGGTCATCCAGAGTAAATCTATGAATGAAATATCCTTTTTGCATACATTCATCAAAAAGTTTGGTGCCCGGATATGGAGTTGCTACTGAAATATGGGGAGAATAGCATCTGCAATAAGCGGCAAAGCGTATGGACGTCCACATATCAGTCAGTTTTTCGCCAGGCATCCCTATCACGAGGAACATCCCGTAATCCATGCCAATTTTTCTGCAATATGTTGTCAATCTCACAACTTTATTCAATTTTAATGGTTTATGTATGATATTATTCAGAACATATTGTGATCCGCTCTCTACAGGGAAGTTCAATTTTATGCATCCGGATTGCTTCATGAGGTCCAGCATTTCTTCATCCATTGACCATACTCCGACCCCATTCGGTGTATCCCATATAAAATTGAATCCCTCGCCTATCATACGGGAAAATAGTTCCTTTGCCCTTTTTGGATTTGCAGTTACATTATCGTCCTCGAACATCAATTCCTCGACACCGTACCTGCCCCGCAAAAGGCGCATCTCTTCAATAACATTGTCCACTGACCTTAATCTGTATCGATTCCCCCACACCTTATACGCACTGCAAAATGTACATTTTGCCGGGCATCCGCGGGATGTTATGATCGGAGAGAATCGTTTCTTGTGTCGCATACCATGAGATGCAGTTAGTCCAAAATATCTCTCAAGTTCCATAATATGATAAGCTGGAAAAGGTATTGAATCCAGATCGGTTATCCATTTATTCTTTTCATTCTGGATAAGTTTCCCATCTGATTTCCAACCCAGACCATCGATCGATTTTAGATCCGTATCTTGAATTAGTGCCTGGATCAGGGTTTTGAATGACTCCTCGCCTTCTCCGATAAGAATAAAATCACAATTCTGGTCTTTTAAGATTTCTGTCGGGCATACGGTCACATGCGGACCACCAGCTATTGTTATGCACTCAGGATGGATTCTTTTGACAAGAGCAAGAAGATGGTGATAAATTTTATATTGTCTGCTGAACTGGCAGTTAATTCCTACAATGTCGGGCTTATATTCGCGGATATAATATTCGATATCCTTATCAGATAAACCCACTTTTATTAGCATGTCATCTACCTTTTCTTCATGATCCCACCCGCGAATGAGACAATCGAGGATACTGACATTAAGCCCCATATTCTCGATAACAGCTGCGAGGTACCCCAGTCCCATTGGAGGTAGTGGATTGATATCACGTGGAGACTTAAAGGTATATGCGGGAGGGACTATCAGTAAAACTTTCTTAATATTTATAAAAACCCCCCCTATCAGGAGTGTATTCTCGAATTTTATTAGTTACCATTTATCGATCCTTCTTAATACCAAGAAAAGGTAATAAAGTTTCTTCATTTACAGGTGTGAAGAAAATGCTGCGTACTTTTCTACCCATTTCCATATATCTTGTTTTTTCATTTTGATCTAAATCAAGATATTTTTCAATAGCTTCTACCAATTCAGCAGGAGAAAAACATTCGGTAATAATATCCAGATTCAAATTGGCTAATATATTCTGGTTTAATGCTGTTTGTCTTGCAAGAAAGATTACCGGTATTCCTTTCGCTGCTGCTTCTACCATAGAACCCGAGTTTGACCCGACCACCATCGAAGCGTGCTCCAGGGCATCTGGTAGATTCCCTTTATAAATAACAAACCGTTTCGGCCATTTATATTCGCCAAATGCCTGTATCAATTCTTCATTTTTATAATCAGGATGTGGCTTAATCAAAAGAGGAACATCACCCCTGATTTGTTCCAATACTTCATTTAATGTTTCCAATAGTTCAACTCCTTCTGCTATATTGAAGGATAGCAGGATAAGAATTTTATCCGGTTCCTGTTTAAAATCATCGATTTTTTCTTTAAAAACATGTGAATATCTCAGGGCAGCCGCAGGATAACATGGAATTGTTCTGGTAAAAGCTCTGGCAACCTGGCATTGGTATTGGCTTGTTTCCAGCAGGATATTAGGGACTAAACCTGCATCAGCCTCGGATTGAGATGGGAAAAGACTTATAAAGTTAGGACTGTGAATAAACATTTGCGCTCCGATTATTTCTGAGTGCGGGAAAGCCTTTCTCACCCCGGCTATTAGCCCTTTATCAATGGCCTGGTTCTCATACCAATTTATGATCAGCCCGGGCTGCAAACCGGATTGTCCAAGCCGTAGGAACAAATGGTATATCAACATGGCTTCCATACCAGAAGTGGTTAATTTGACCTTAAGTTCTTCTTTTAATATATTATCAAGATCAAACCCAAGAAATTGTTCCGCCTTGATTTTTTGTTTTAACGTCTTGAAAGGAAAAACCATGACTGAAATATAATCGGAAAATCGCAAGAAATTTTCACGTAAAATAAAATGGGTTTTGCATTTACGCATTTTTAGATAAATTGAAAAATAGTTATAGCCAAAACCTGATAATACTGGATGAACCAATACACACAACCCTTTTTTGGACAAAAATTCATGCAGATAAGGGAAATAACGGTCTTTGAATGATCCATTTTCTGAGAAACTGTTATTATGAACATATGTATCTACGATCACAGGCTGGATAGTATTAATTTTCCTACCTTGATTCATCATACCTGTAATGTATGATGCACATAGGCGAAGTAACATGTTATTCATGAAATTACCTATTTTGACGAAATTAGATAACTGATTAAATAAAGTTTTAATCTTAGCGCGGTTGTGGTGCAAAATTTTAATCTTAATATTTTTCCCATACGCCCAGCTTTGTATGTCTCTGGCAAGACAAATGGATTCTATCACTATTAACTCAGGCATTTTTTCCTGCCTTTCCAATTCATCGAGCATAACCATGTAGCATGAGTACAGGAAAAGGTTGCTCTCATAAGGATTCCGTGATGAAATAGTGCCAAACCACCACTCTATGTTTTTTCCATAAAGTCTATTCAGGTCATCAATCCACCGAACATGTGGAAGTCTGATATCATTTGCGATATCATTTAGAAGCCGGACCGTATCGATACGCTTATACTGCTTTCCTAATTCCTGCTCAATATTGCGTCTCTTAAAGAAATCCTGGCCCAAATAAACCCATGGAATAGGTTCACCACCATGGAACTGATTTTTTATACTTGAAGCATCATCGCATGGAAATGCAAGTACTAAATGATTTTTTAGCATATTATAATTACTCTATCTAAGAATTGCTATTATGTTGCAGGGCGCACTATCCACTCCATCTATCTGCCATGGAAGGACTATTAGTGTACATAATCTTTCTTGCGTCACGATATCAAGTTTCATATCCTCAATCAATAACAATGGCTTCCCAAAACCAGTTTTTTCAACAAATGCGGCTCTATGCGCTTCTCGCCCTTCGTTCCTGTACTGGAATGAGGAGATAGAGATGCTATCGATCCCAATACAACGAATGGAGGGATATTCCTCGCGTATCCATCGAATTGTTTCCGGGGCTATTCCTGGATTATCGGTCCTATACCTTTTTTCATTCCTGAATCGCCCGAATCCCGTACGCAGAAGTAGGCAATCGCTCATTTGAAGCTGATAAGAAACAGTTCTAAGATCATCCCGTGATATCAGTTCAGCGCCTTCCTTCGGGCAATCAACTATAGCAGGATGGTTGAATATTAGCTCATCTAACGCGTATCCTGTGATTAGTTTACCCTTATCCACAAAATGCCTGGGGGCATCTATGTGAGTTCCAGTATGATTAAATAAAGATATGGTATAACTGTTGCTTGTATCGCCGTTTGCGATCTGGCTGAACGGAATTAACACGGGTCCTGGAGCACTTCCATACATGGGTGTGGCTGCATTTATCGGATATGATAGAATCTCATATCTTGGAGCTGAGTTCATAAAAATCATGTATATTTGGAACAGGAAGTTCCAATAATGGATTATTCAATTGATCATTAATTCTTGCTAAAAATGGTACCTTTGCCTTATCAGCTTCTCTGTAATCGGTTATTGTATCCCCAACAAATATAACTTCTTCCTTTTTCAGTTTCTCGCTCTTGAGAATATGCGTTATTATTTCTGATTTTGTGGCAGGACTTCCGTATATCCCTCTGAAATATCCTGATATGCCGCGGGCATCCACAATGGTTCGCAATTCCTCTTCCGGCGTCCCTGAAGCAATGAATAACCTCGAATTTTTTGATCTTTCCCTGATAAACTCAAGCGCTCCGGGAACGTAAGGGCATTTTTTCACTTCTTCGACAACAAGTTCTGAAAATTTTTCTCCAAGCTGTTTTGATGTCGCTTCATCAAATGGCTTTTTCAATATATTTCTATAAATATGTTCGAATTTCTTATACCTTGACACTCCTCCATTTTGTTGATGATATTCGACGATTTCATCCACATGAACAGGGTATATTTTGAATAGCTCCCGAAATGCCTGCGTCTTTATATCAAAGGACTCAATAATGACCCCATCAAAATCAAAAATTATTGCCTTGACCATAACGCTCTTACTCATCATTTATAAGCAAACCACTGATCTCTTTATAATGATGATGTTTTTTATAAATCTCATCAAGGCACTGCAATAGCCCCTGACCCATATCGAGATAATATTTGCTCACGTATTTTTTTGCAATCTTCGGGCTGAATGAGTAAGGCGTGATTTCATAATGAAGCTTGGATTTTGCAGGCAGGAATTCCATATCTATGCGGTTTCCAAGGATCTCATTGATCATTTTCATCATTTCTTTGATCTTCATCCGCTGATAACCTGTGATAATAACATATTCATTTTCAAATTCATTTGACAGGATGTCAACGCTGCATCTTGCTGCATCCTCGACATGTACATACTCTCTCAATTCTTCACCATCGCCATATCGTGTCATCCTGCCTTCGGTGATTGCCTGTTTCAATGTTCTATATATCCAGTTATCTTCACCGGCCCTGGGGCCATACAGGGAACCATATCTCAGGATTGTGTATGGCAGCCCGTATTCTTCAAAATAATTCTCTATTATCAGTTCGCATGCCTGTTTGCTGCATCTGTATATCGATCCTGTCTTGCTGTAAACATATAGGCTGCTTGCAAAAACAAACCTTTTTATATTGTTTTCCCTGCAAGCATCCAGAATGATAGTATTTCCCAGAATATTTAACTCAACTGTCTCTACAGGCTTTTCTTTTGCTTTTTCAATATCAGCCATCCCTGCGAAATTATACACTACATCGCAGCCTGAAATTGCATTTTGTACTGCAATTTTATCCATTATATTCCCCTGGATCATTTCCTGCCCTGTTTTCAGATAAGGAGAAGGCTTCATGTCAAAGATGGCCACTTCATAACCCGCCTTCAAAATTGCATCTGCCACATGGCTTCCGAGAAACCCGGAACCGCCAAAAACTATTGCTTTCATAAACCCAACTCCTTAAGGGCATTTATAAGATTATTTACTGTCTCCAGTTCCATCTGTTTTCGCGTTTCTACAGCTGATGAGCCCATATGGCTTGTGAGAACAACATTATCAAATTCCGTCAAAGGACCTTTGTATGGCTCCTTTTCAAAAGTATCGATTGCAGCGCCGTTTATGAGACCATTTCTTAGAGCCTCCACGAGCGCTCCCTCGTCTATCAGGCCACCCCTTGAAGTATTTATTATTATAGCCTCTTTTTTCATCAAAGATAATTCCTTTTTTCCGATTATATGAATGGTCTTATCTGATAAAGGCAGGTGCAGGGAAACGACATCGCTATGGGAAAGAACCTCATCCAATGGTGCGAGAGTTATTTTATTCAAAGAGATATAATCATGATCCGGATAAGGCTCGTATGCATATACTTTCATCTCGAATGGTTGCAGAAGCTTCACGACCTTTTTGCCAATTCTTCCAAGGCCGATAATACCCAGAGTCTTGTCATACAGAAGTTTACCCATTAGCTGTGACCAGTTGTTCTTTCTTAGATTCCTATCGGCCTCATTCACCCTCCTGCAAAGGTTCAGCATCAGGGCAAGTGTAAGTTCAGCAACTGCCTGGGATGGAGCTTCGGGTGTGCTCCTGACGATGACCCCCAGTTTCTTTGCAGCCTCAAGATCGATATTGTCCAGCCCGACACCGTATCTGGATATTACTTTTAACTTTGGTGCTTTTTTCAGTAAGTCTGCTGTAATCTTCTCTGTTCCGGCGATCAGGCCTACAGCATCCTTTATTAATCCCTCAAACTCTTCGAACTCAAGTTTCCTGCCGTATGGATTCAGGACTGGCTTATATCCATTTTGTTCAAGAATTTCCATAGGATCTCGATTTATCTTTCCAAACGAAGCGCTTGAAATCAGAATTTTCATATAACCTACCAATATTTTTCAGCGTATTCTTGCGCCATCATTGCAAACATCCTGTTACCTTCTTCTGTAAACTTCTCGGCGATTTTTATATCATCAAATCTGCTTTTTGGCATTTTGATGTATAACGGGAAAGTTCTCAATAAACCTCGTATTGATTCTTTTGATAACTGGGGCATATCAAGGGCCGGATAGACGATCGAATGCGTTTCTACATTTTCAGTAATATATCCTTTTTTGAGGGCTGTTTCTTTCAAAACAGTTCCGTGATAAGGTACAAAAATAAATGCGCTGATGCTATCAGCATGGATTTTCCGGTTTAGATTTATCGTGTCGAAAACCATTTCACGGGTCTCATCCGGAAAACCGATAATGTTATTTACGGTAATTGGTATTTTATATTTTTTCAATATATTAAAAGCATTAATTACCTGCATATTTGTGAAAGGCTTGTTCAGCACCTTTTTCCGGAATTCCTCGTTTCCATGTTCAAGTCCGATGGATATCCTGTCGCATCCCATCCTTTCAAGCCTGCTGATCTTAAAATCGGATATAGTTTCTATTCTTGATTGACACCAGAAAGGGATTTTTATCTCTTCAATATATCTCCTGGCAAATTCATCAAATTTTGCATCGGGCATTGCAAGGAACGTCTCAGAATTGAAAAATATGTATTCGGCCTTGTAACGGTCAATATAATATTTCATCTCATCAATAATCCTGTCAAGGGATTTCATTCTATAATAATTACAACCCGTTTCTTTTTTGTATAATGCCCTCAGGTGAGGCGCTGCGCAGAACTGGCAGCTGTAAGGACAACCCCTATCGATCTCGACTGGGACCATCCTGAAAACTTTTCCCTGCATTGGCCTGAAGAACCGTTTTTCTTCAAACATGGAAAAGTCGTTGTAAGGGATTTTATCCAGATCTACAAGTTTCCTCATGCCATTTTTAATAATTGTTCCATCTTTTTTAGACCAGATATTCTTTATGTTCTCAACTGGGATTCCATCTTCCAGATGCTTGCACAGCTCAGGTAATGCTTCTTCCCCCTCCCCACAGCAGATATAATCTATCTCATCATGCGATAAAACACCAGCTGGTGAAAAAATGACGTGCACTCCGCCTGCACAAACAGGAATATCAATATCCGAAATATTCTTTAATAATTCGATGGCCAGATGTAATGTGTCATCTACTATCGTTATCGCTATAAGATCAGGTTTATAACTCTCAACTTTTTTCCTGAAGTCATCATATACATCCGTATCTTTGTAATGGAGACCGAATTTTGACAGGTCAAAGGGCCGGAGTTGTAATATTTCAACTCTTTGTTCATCTATACTCTTTTGCTCAGTTTTATAAAATGTAGTATCAAATATATCCACATCGAATCCCTTTTGTTTAAGAGATGCACTCAGTATGGAGATGTTGCTTGGAAGCAGATTGATCATCTGGAGATTCGGGTAAACAAGTAATACTTTGAATTTATCAGACATTTGATTTTCCTCAGTTACCAATCCCTGTATAGACTGCTCCATATATTATCCCTTTTCAAAATAACGCCATAGAATCCTTCATAATCGTTCATTTTCCATAAGTATTTCATTAAATACAGAATATTTCTTTTGGGATATTGATAATAAATTTTCTCGGATACGATATCCCATCCAGAATGCTTAAAGATAAGCTTCCAGTCTTCTGGCGAGAATTCAAAAATATGTGTATTCTCAGCTGACATGTTTTTCTTGATATTTTGCCTGATGTGATGCAATGCTACCCTGCTCTTCCTGACAAAAGGCACACTGACAACGAAATACTGGCAGCTTGTTTTTTCAGAAAGCTGATGCAAGAATTTTATCGGATCCGTAAGATGCTCCAACATTTCAAAAGAAAGAAAAATATCTGCATTGATGGAATGCGTGTGAAGGTCTTCTGCCCTTGAAAAAACCGCTTCAAGACCTTTGGTTTTTATCTTATTTACAGCGGTATTATCAAGATTGACGCTTATGCATCGTATATTTTCATGAATATTCTTAATATATTGTATATGGGTTCCTGACGAATCACCAATATCAACGACAGTGAGCGGGATCTTGTTTGCCAGGGATATCGCCTCATTTGTAAGGGACATCTGGAAAGAGTGCATTCCCCTTACATTTGTAACCAGGTATCTGGTGTCCAGTTTGAAGCATGAATACTGATCCGAAATATCAGGTACGATTTTTTCAAGCCGCATGAATAAACTGGAAAGATTCTGTTCTGCTAATGCAGATCTCAATGATTTTAAATACAAAGCATTAAAAACATCAGAACGAAAATCAGAAAAAATATTTTTAATCTTCATAATCCGATACTAATTTATCCTCAGCCATCAAATCTTCAACGACTTTTAGATCTTCCGGGGTATCCACACTATATGTAATAACCTCTGTCGGAACCATTTTCACTCTGTATCCATGTTCCATCGCCCTTAACATATCCACGGATTCAACGATTTCAAGCGGAGTTGGTTCAAGATTATTGAACTTGATTAGGAAATCCCTTGCAAAAGGAATTATGCAGACCTGCTTGTTCATAGGAATATCTTTCGCACCTTTTTTCCTTGATGGGATTGGCTCTCTAGAAAAGTACATGGCAAAATTCTCCCTGTCCACCACGACCTTCACTTCGTTTGGGTCTTCGTGCTCTTCCCTGTCCATCAGCGGCGCCATGAGATTCACACAAACAATAGATGGATCATCAAGCATGGGCTTGATGGCATCATCGATCATCTCAGGTGTAAGCATGGGTTCATCTCCCTGGATGTTTACAACAATATCCAATTTCGTTTTCATCTGCTTTTCTATCTTTAAGGCCGCTTCTGCGACCCTGTCAGTCCCTCTCTCATGACTACTTGATGTCATAATCGCCTTTCCCCCGATGGATTCGACATAATCATAAATCTCCTTATCACATGTCGCTACATAAACCTCATCAAGCAATTTGCTCATCTTTGATCTCATAAGGACATGCCCAACCATTGGTATGCCGCATATCTTTGCCAGTGGTTTTCCTGGAAATCGACTCGATGACATACGGGCGGGAATAATACCTGCGATTTTCATTCTGACACCTTCTTTTTGAAGAATCCTCTCATTAGATCGCCCTGCATAGAATCGTCCAGGAGTTTCTGGAGCTCATTTATATGTGAAAGGTTAATAGTGTTGCCTAATTCAAGCCTGTTCAAAGTACTGATATCCAGACCATTGGAAATTATCTCAACAGGTGAAAAACCAGCCTTTTCTGTAATCTCTTTGAAACTTCTTAAGGAAAAAAGCATCAAGTGCCTATCCCCTTCGATGATCCTGTCAACTGATTTCAATGTTCTTTCATAATACCTTACAAGTACAGAATCCGCAGAAGGGACTTCAAGAACAAGTAATCCATCATCATTCAGTAGTTCATAAGCCTTTTCAAGTACTTTCCTGGGTTCGAAGAAATGTTCCAGTACGCCCCAGAGCATTATGAGGTCGTATTTTTCTGAAGAATCAAAGTCAAAGATGCTTTTATTAACGATCTTAAGACCAAACTCTGTTCTTGAATAGTTAGCCGCAAATTCATTGAATTCGATACCAAGTGAATCCCATCCTCTCTCCTTGAATACGCTTAGCACTTCACCCAGCCCAGACCCTATATCCATCACATTTCCGGGTTTATCAAAAAATCGCATTATCTGGTTATACTTATTCACTGCAAGCACATTTCGCCTGTAATCTATTGATGGAATGAGTTTGATCTTATAAAACTCAGTATAATCTTTTTCATTATAAAGGTCATGAGCAAATGACTCTTTAAATCTTGGATTCACATAGACCATTTGGCAGTTTTTGCATCTCACATGTGTGAATCGGTTGACTGGGAATGAATTTGATATCTCTGAACTGCCGCAGTTGTAGCAGCTAGTTTCTTCAAAGTATTTTGAGATCGGTTTTCCGTTCACAAAATATTTCTCCAGTATTTTGTTAAAATAAATATGAAGTTTATCGATATTCTGATTTATCTTTTTTTCATCGATCATTACAATCCTTCTCTCAATGATTTTAGCTGTTCTCTACAGGATGTTCCCAGGAATAATGAATCCAGACTGAAAGCTATGAACGTGTATCCTTTTTTGGTGCTCTCAATGACGAGTCGATAATCCGGCTGTATAACATGCATTCCAAGAGGGACTTTCATTTTCTTGCATACTTGCTCCACTCGTTTTAAGGCCGCAAGCACATCTGGATGCGTGAAATTTCCAGGTACTCCCAGGGATCCTGATAAATCATATGGTCCTATTATACAGCCGTCCACTCCATCCACAGAGAGAATCGATTCAAGGTTTCGAACAGATTCGATATGTTCCACCTGGACGATCACTACCGACTGTTCATTAACAGTTGCAGCATAATCATCAAAATCAAAACCATATCCCTGCGCTCTTGCCAGCCCCACGCCGCGCGTGCCGAATGGTGGATATTTTACAGCTTTTACCGCCGCTTGCGCTTGTTCCCTGGTATTGACCATCGGCACAATAACACCATATGCGCCCGCATCCATTACCCGCTTGATCAGGTTCGGGTTGTTCTCGCCCACCCTTACGAGTGGAACTACTCCTTTACTCTCGATAACCTGAATCATTTGTTGGACGACGTCGAGTGTGATTACACTGTGCTCGATATCGATTGTAAGCCACTCAAAACCGGATTGGGCCATTATTTCCGGGATATTGTTGTTAGCAAGAGTTATCCAGCTTCCTACGGTCAATTCATTTTTTTTTAATTTATTTTTTAGTGGATTTAGCATGATTTAGGACTATTACTACTATTGTTAATATTAAATTTCCTGTACCGTGGTTATTATTTTTATTGTGAGTAACTGCTTTTCAATAGAAAAACAATAATCCCAGATAAATTTTTAAACGTAAAGGATATTATTGCATCAATGAAGATTATTGCGGTTATTCCGGCATATAATGAGGAAATAGCTATTGGAAGCGTAGTTTTGAAGACAAGACCTCATGTAGATGAAGTATTTGTTGTGGACGCATCAACGGATTACACAGCCTGGATTGCGAAGGCGGCGGGTGCTGTTGTAATAAAGCAGGAAAAAAAGGAAGGGTATGGAGCAGCTTTAAGATACTGTTTCAAGGCCGGAAAGGATTCAAATGCGGATGTTATGGTTATACTGGACGCTGACGGGCAGCATAATCCGGAAGATATTGACAGGATGATCCAGCCTGTATTGAATGGTACTGCTGACATTGTAATAGGATCAAGGTTTACGGGTGAAATTAAGAGTGATATTCCTGCCTACCGCAGGATAGGAATGAAGATTATTGATGCTATCGCAAATCGAAGTATAAAGACATCAGACAGCCAGAGCGGATTCCGGGCATATTCCAGAAAAGCGATCGAGTCGATCAACATAAGTGAGAATGGTATGGGTGCAGGCGCCGAGATATTGATAGACGGTGCATCAAAACAGCTGAGTATAACTGAGGTCCCGATAAAAGTAAGGTATGATGTTGGTAAATCATCACAGCATCCTGTTGTCCAGGGTATAAGCACAGTCAAATCCCTTATATGGTTTTTTGCCGAACGTCATGTCCTGTTATCTTTTGGGGCAGTGGGGATCGTGATGTTGCTGATCGGGGTGTCGATGGGATTTATAGTTATAGAATTGTATAGAGTAAAGTTGCAACTAGCCGTAGGTTTGGCACTTATCTCGGTCATGTCGAGTCTTATCGGTATGTACATGCTCTTTACAGGTATCATTTTGTATGTTGTAAAAGATTTAATAGAAAGGAGATTGAAGCTGTGAAAACGATCCTTATTAACCCTCCGCAAAAAACGAATTATCCGCAGCCACCTCTCGGATTGGCTGCAATTGCCTCGATTCTTGAGAAAAATAATTATCCTGTTGAGATTATTGATGCCAATGTATCGCTGTCAACTGAAGAGGAAATTTCCGAAAAAGTAAAAAATGCAGACATTGTGGGCATAACAGCGATGACCCCACAGATCAATTCCGCGATACATATCGTGAAAAAAATTAAGAAAAATTATCCCCATATCCGGATAATAGCAGGGGGGCCGCATGTGACCATTCTTCCCGAAGAAACGTTGGCCAGAGTCCCTGAAATTGACATAATCGTGCGGGGTGAAGGGGAAGAAACCATTGTAGATCTATATAATGCAATTGAGAACTCAAAAACCCTGGAAAATGTGGACGGGATCACCTACAGGGAAAATAATGCCATTAAAAGCACCCCTGGCAGAAAGCCTATTATGGACCTTGACGTACTTCCTTTTTTGGCATATCACCTGCTTCCGATGGACAAGTATAAACCTCATCCCCCGCACGGGATAAAACTTCCTTTTATTGCAATGCTGACCAGCAGGGGTTGCCCGTACAACTGTATTTATTGCTCAAAGCCGATATTCGGGAGTAAATTCAGGGCACAGAGCCCGAAAAGAACAGTGGATGAGATCGAGTATCTTAATAAACAATTCGGAATAAAAGAAATTATGTTCTATGATGATTCTTTCACGCTTGATAAAAAAAGGGTTACACAGCTCACTGCCGAGATTAAAAGGCGCCGGCTTGATGTCCTGTGGGCGTGTGAAACCCGGGTGAACCTTGTCAATGAAGAAATTCTAAAAGAAATGAAAGATTCAGGATGTTACATGATGGCTTTCGGTTTAGAGTCAGGATCACAGGAAATCCTGGATGACCTCAGAAAAGGCGTGACATTAGAACAAGTCAAGGATGCTATCAATCTAACGCACAAAGTCGGGATAAGTAGTATTGGTTATTTTATGATGGGAGCTCCAAAAGAGACTCCTCAGACTATCAGGAGTACAATTGATTTTGCTAAAAACCTTCAACTGGACTTCGCGCAGTTCTCAATAACCATACCTTTCCCGGGGACTGATTTATACAAATTATATCTGGGAAAAGGAAACGGAGAAATGAACTGGGACGATTTCATCTACGCCAGCCTTGGGTCTGCCAATACCCCGGTTTTTGAGACGGAACAGCTCACCAGGGAGGAACTGGCAAAATGGAATTCAAAAGCTTACAAGGAATTCTATTTGCGGTTTTCCTATGTCTGGAAAAGAATGACAGGGATGAGATCATATAATGACCTGAAGATGAATTTGAAAGGATTTTCAATGTTCACAAACCTGATACGTGGATAATTATTTAGTAGTAAATTCAATATCCTGCTCATTTATTTCATACTTAGTTAAGTTTTTTATAAAACTATAATAAGTAATGACAAAGGAAATTGCAAGTAATGCACTTAAGCAATATATGATAACCCTTGATAGAATTGCAATAACCACAGCATCAGGCAGGGCCAGACCCCCAGATTGCAGCAAAACAACGAGGGAAAAATCGGTTGTTCCTATGCCGCCTGGAAGCATGCTGAGTATTCCAATCATATATGATATCGTAAAAGAATAGAAAAAATATACAAAAGACATCTTTTCCCCGATTGCAAATACAAGTAAGTACACTCCAAAGACACCAGTTAACTGGCTGAAGAGAGTGAAAATAAGAGATTTGTTCAATAATCCTTTTTTAGTGATCAGCTCTTTTGTGGATTCGACCAATCCTGCCAGTTTCATCAGGAAAGGCAGTGCAAATCCAAAATATTCTGGCTTTAAATTACTGATCAGAGGAACTTTTTTGAGAAAAATTTGGGTTAATGTCATTGACAAAAACATCAAAAAAAATACTATTAATAATAAATATAAAACAATGGTTACAAAAGAATCCTGCTGCAATGACAGTGCCATGACTATAAAGTAAACGGGAACAAGTGAAAGTATATATATAAAATCAGATAGTGTTTCAATATTTACTGCCGCAACAACAGACTTGAATTGCAGGCATTCAATACTTTTGAGAATCGGGACTTTTATGTAATATCCGCTTTTAACAGGTGTTACCAGATTTAGGAGATTACCAAGAGAACTTATTCCTACCAACATCCCGAATTTCCTGGTTTTATTAGCACCGATTTCTTTTGATATCATATTCCACCGCAGAGCAAGAATTATCATTGAGGCGAATATGAAGAATATTGATAAAAATAAAAAAAAGATATTGATCGATTTAAGAACATCCAGAATATCGCCAAATTGCCTGGAAATTGCAAGATAGACCAGTGCTATTATTATAAAACCAGCGGATAATAAGGATAGCAGCATTTTTTTTTTCATTTCTCTCCTATTGTTATTCCAGTTAGAAAAATGCTTCCTTATGTTTGAATATTATAAATTGTTGCTATTTTATTATCACTTAATTCAATGTTACCTTCAAATACAGATTTTTCCAGTATATAATTATATGTAGGCATCCGGTTGAATTTTGAGATATCCACAAAAGCCCTGCTGTTCTTGGTAATATTGTTTCGCAGTAGTTCATCTTTGAAGGATTCGTCAGGATAATGGATAAATATTATACGCGAGATATTATTTTTCTGCAATTGCGAGGCTATACTATTTTGATATGTAATATTTTCCCTTTTCATGTGATATGCAAAATTGGGCAATGAAATACTACGCGTACCGGTCAGTGCAGGCATATCAAGGTAGGTATCATTTTTATATATCCTGTCGCTATTGAAGATAAGAACAGTTCCACCCTGGATAGATTCATCCAGTGTCAACATGTCTGTGAAACAACATTTTGCTTCATAAGTGGGTTCTGAATGGGACATACCGTGTCCGATAAGGCCTATAACCAATATAAACACTATTATATATAATATGTGATTCAAGTATATACGGTCAAAATATTTTTGAATTTTCAAATAGTTAAATATTTTGATTATTGCCAGGGTTGAGAAAAAAACCAGTAATGCGTTGAACAGGTGCAGGTAATATCTTGAGTCATTGTACACTGGAGTTAAACTGAAGAAAATAGCGATGTATAAGACTATTGAAAATATTATGAATCGATTAAATCTATCCTTTTTTGAGGTTATTATCAGATATATAATCCCCAAGAAAAGGCTCGGGTATAAAAAATTTATATTGTTATGATATCCTGTTTCCATTATGTAGCTTATGAAACCGGGGGAGTCAGGACTTTCTACTGATAAAACCAGATCATTTCCAAAAATATGCTGGAATAAAATATATGCAGGATTCCTGTAATAATATGTATTCCTGATATACCAGGCAATTACCGGTAAGAAAATGATACTTAATTTCAATAAACCAATACGGAAATATATTTTTTTTATACAGGGATATCCGAAGACCAATATAAAAGAAATAAAGATTGTAAGAATTAATATTAACACGGTATCCCTGATAGATGCAATAAGCATCAAACTGAATAAAGCAAGATAGAGATACGGATATGATTTATATTTAAGATATAAAAATATATTGTAGAATGCAAGTATAATGAATGGGATAAGGTATGTTTCCCTTATCACCATGGTCTGCAATGAAAAAAATTGTGGGGCCATAAATAATAATCCGATAGCCACCCAATAATAACGATCGAGTTCGTATTCTTTCAGCCATGCAACAAGAATAAGCTGTGTTATAAAAATAAAATACAATGGTATACCCGCAACAGCATAAATACCGAAATCCCCGAAAAGTCCCAGTAAATACCCGATCAGGACATATCCTCCGGAAATATACGAAATGGAGTAAAAAGGACTTTGTAATGAAAATCCGGGAAGATAATGTAATGAAGATAATATTTCACTCCACGGGATATATGCATAAATCGTATCATCGCCATCAGAAAAGGCATAATATATTTGATATAAATTGAAACGGCCAAAACTGTACCTGTAGTTCAATAAATTATGAAAGCTATCTAATTGGGGACTTATTAGAAAAAGATATAATAAAATTGTAGATACTAAAATAAGAGAGATTTCTAATAGGTTTGACTTTCCAGCAGCCTCATCCAATTTAAAAGTCCTGGATTTGGTAAAATAATATATTATAATTATAATAAATACGAGTAATGGCAGTGCGTAGAAAGTTCCTAATATGGAAGATAATATCAATAAAGAAAATGTTACAAACATCGATATTGTAGTCGAATAAGTCAGAGACTTAAATGTAAATATACGTCCAAATGCCAGTAAATGGTACATTAAAGACGGCAATAATAATATGAAAAATCCGAATAATACAAATATCAGCTTCGGGACTAACTGAAGATAATCCATGCGCTTAGATTAAAACACACAATATAAATAAGTTGTTAAAATTACATTACCTTTCGGGATGCTTTTTAAAGCCAGTTTGGCCATGGAAGCCTCAGTTTTACTGTAATATCGCGCAGTTCATTACATATTTTTTTATCCAGTTTCAATATCAGAAAACTATATATTATCCCACCAGCAGCCACAGCCAATAATGTAACCCATATATTAGAGAGATGTATAAACATGCGATATAAACCTACGAGCACAGCCATAGCCGTAGTTGCCATCAGGATGTTCTTCAAGCTGCTGTGTTCAACTTTTATCGAAATGATCCTGGAAAGTGCGCGCCGCGCCAGGAAGACATTAAAGATCATTGACAGCAGTGTGGCAATTGCAGCTCCCTTTATGCCATATAGCGGAATAAATATTATATTCAGCAGGACATTTGCTATCCCCGATATGGCAGTTACCTTAAATGAATCTTTTGGGTGATCTAAAGCATCAAGATACATTGTGAAAAAATACTGGAACACATTGACCACCTGGACTGCAAGTAAGATGATAAGTGCAGTGTAGCCGGAAGAAAACTCCGCGCCATATAAATAATATAGTAACTTGTCACCCAGCAAAATCCCCCCGGCAAGAACGGGTAATGCCAGTAAGAGCGAGTAGCTCAATGCACGTGCCAACGACTCCTCCACTCGATTTATTTCACCGCTTTTTCCCCACTGGCTCACAGATGGCCATAAAATATTTCGCAGCGCATTTGTTGTAAATGTTGCCACCATGGTAAACTGCATTACTACCCTGTATACTCCCACATCCGAGTATTCCATAAAATGACCTATAAGGATTGTGTCTGCCTGCAAGAAGACCATTGCACCGCCTGAACTCAAAAAAAGCCAGAATGCAAAAACAAACAGGCTTTTTATATGCCGCCTTTTGAAAGGAGCAAAATGCAGATCGAAAAAATGGAACTCTATTATTCCCCCGATAAACAATCCTGCAACAACTCCCCCGGCAAGACCATAGGCGCCGAACCCAAAATAAATCGCTGCGACCTGAATAATTACGCTTGAAATATTGGTTATCGTATTACACGTTGATCTTATTCCCATTTTCATGCGGCCTGCAACTCCAATACTGACAGCTCCCGTAATTGCATTGGCAATCAGGACAATTAAAAGCCAGTTAAATAACCCCGAATTATTTAAATCAACGAATAAACTGCGAGCTATACTCAAAACAAGCACGACAGCTACAATAAAAACAGAACGTATCACAAAAAATGCAGTAAAATAAGCATCCTGCTCTTCGCCTTCACTTATACGTTTAATAGCCGCACCCCCAATCCCGCCGTCAATGAACATGCCCATAATCCCATAATATGACATGAAAAGGAAAAAAGCTCCAAGGACGCTAGCCCCCACTGAATGAGCAAAATATATGGTGCTGGCAAAACCTATTCCTGAAAATGCCAGCAGGTTCAGGAGGGATATAATGCCCTGCCTTTGTATGGCGCCAACCTTCATGACACGGGAAAAAAATGAATCTGACATGACGCTCAACGGTTAACATTATTTGTAGATATCTGGCTTTTGATATGATCGGAAATAATTTTTTCCGGGGGAGTCGTCAATGAAGGAAAACAATATTGTTCGACCAATTCACTATCATATTTTGATGCTAATTTATTATCTTTTAATTTCCTGATAACATCTTCAAATTCAGAATCATTTGAAATAAGGTAAAAAAGCCTGCAAAAATCTTCCAGAACATTCTGGTTAATAAATTGTTTATGGCTCCAATAGACCACAGGAACATCAAGCCCCATCAAAAGGGGTGTTAATGCTGAACCTATGTATTCCATCAGGACCATATCGTAATCCCCAAGCAAGAATTCCACATTTGGCTGGATTATTATTTTGCCAGAGGTAAGGTCATGATACCTCAGCATCTCTTTGAAATAATTTATATATTTATTATTTGGAAAAATTTTCAAGTGAGCTTCAATCTCATATTTTTTGAATATTTTAAACATTTGATTATGTTTATTAAATATTTCAAAATCATTTTCTTCACCAGTCAATGTTTTATATGCATTTGCCGGATAATGCCCTATTATGACCAGTACTTTCTTATTTTTCCCATTTTTCTTGCCGGGCAGATAACGGATATAATCAAATATTTTGCAGCTTCCCCCCATGAATAATTCGGTGTTCTCAGGTTTAATACTATTCAACAATTCATATTGTTTTCTTGACCTTAAAACTAATGTTTTTTTGATATTTTCATTAAATTCAATATACCTGTTGAATTCAAGAATATCGGGACTGAATTCAATCCCGTCGCCGTGCTGGAAATTAAAAACTGGTATTTTATTTTCGTTTGATAAATAAGCTGTGATATTTTCCAGGATATCAACTTGTCCTATTGAAAAAAACATACACAAGGGCTTAAATTCCAGGATATTCAAATTCATTTGATCAATGAAAGATGAAATAAAAGGGATAACATCACGCTGGTAAACTTTTAAGATATTCAAGAACGTTTCATTTTTCAAAGTTGTCAGGTTTCTTATGGAATCATTTTCTGTTTCAATAAAGTCCGGTATGTTGTCCTTTTTATCGAGTTTAGCCTCTTTAATTATTTTAATGGGATTTATAAAATGATATTCGCCCATAAACGGCAGCAAATAGGAGGGTTCATAATTAATATCAATTGAAAAAATGATTTTTTTATTTCTATTTAATATAATGTAATATCTATTTTTTAAATAAGTACTAAAATAATTCGCAGCCAGGCCTTTATTTGAACTCATTAAAACTGAAAGATAATAACTGATTTTACCAGGATTTATTAGTGTATCCATTGATCTGGAATATATCATTTCTGGTAACAATCCTTCCTGCAGTAATCCCAATATTAAAAAGTCCCTGTTCTTAATGATACTGAATGGCTCAAAAAAGTCAATGCCAATGCTGACTTTATAATTGTCAAGTTCTTCTTTTTTATGACTGGTATAAATTGAAAAATCCTGGTATTCATTTTTGAGTCTGGCTATAACCTCAGAAATAAAAAAGAAATCCGAAAAATATACTAAAAATAGGTAATAATTACCCATAAAAACCCTTGGATAATTTATTATTGGATCATATCTGGCATCAAGTTCTCTAAAAATCTCTTTCAAAACGTCAAGTTTTTCTTTTAAATTTTTCAGGTAATCTGCCCTGGTATAGAAATCATAAAAAGATAGGAATTTCAATCCCGACGTCTGCAACTTGGCCATACACTCAACATCAATGCATAGAATGTCTGCATTCGTACGGTCAAAATTTTTCAAAGTCTCAAGATCAATATCCTGTATAATGATCAATCGTTTTTTATCATGCATCGGATATCATTTTCCCGCTTTTGATGATGGCCAGACTATTCTCTCCCTCATTAAATAATAAGTCAAGCACAGAAAGGTAAGGGATGAAATCGCCATAAAGCTGTTCATATATAGGATGGTTGAATTCCTGAAATGTTATTGAAATCCCGTCCTTCTGAAATAAAGATTCATCCAAAAAATCTTGCGCTCCTTTTGCATCATATAAATGTTTTATGCCTGCTCTCTTACAGAGATTTATGATCTTTTCTTCTTTTCCCATATTTTCTTCATTTAAATTTATTTCAGATGAAAAGATGATTTTTGTCTTTATGCCCAGGATATCGCACACTGCTCTGATGATATCCACATTTAGATCCCGAAGAAGAGTATATTTCTTAGAATAGATATTATCAAAAACATCCCTGTAATCCTTGAAATATGGGGCTTTCTGGTATGCAAATGTTATGGTCTTCCAGTGCTTCTCTAACGAATTTTCATTATCATAGGATATTTTAACATCACATATTCTTGTTTCCCTGCTACCTCTCTCTACAGGGATAGTCAGCCAGATGACCCCGTTTGGGGTTTTTATCTGATTTCGCTGCTGCCATGATTTCTTAACAAATTGTACATGATCAAATACAAGATAAATATCGGAAGAATCGATCATTTCAAAATATCCCATCCAGGGCAAATAAGTAGGCTGCAATATTGTTCCATTCATTTTCTGCAACTCACAATAAAGAAAGTACCTCTGCTGATTTCATTAGCAAAATTATTTTTTAAAAACAATACTATTGTCCTTATAAGATTTCCACCCATGCTTTTGCCAAACCACCCCATCTGCCTCAGAAAAGGCACATCATTTTCCCTAAACTGGTATAATTTGATATCCCTGAAATGTATTCCCAGATCGTTTTTAACTTTAAGGGGTGATAACGGATATTCGTTCGGAGTTACACCCTTCTTCTTATTAACAAGGTGAAATGATAACCTGTAAGGTAAATTATAAAAATTAGATTCAACTGCTATCATTATTCCGCCTTTATTCAATACTCTGCGGATCTCTTTTAACACCACTTCATAATCCGGGAAATGATGTAAAACCCCGCATAAAAAACATATGTCAAAGCTATCGTCCTGGAAATCCAATCTGGTAATATCACCAACCATGAATCCCGGCTTCTTTTTAATGCAGCCGGTGTCAAGCCAAGGGATCGTGGTATCTTCTGAGAGTTTTATTGCATCATTGATCAAATTCGAGGATATATCAATACCTGTGACATCAAATCCTAAATTAGACAGAACGATCGAAGAAACACCTGCGCCGCATCCGAGATCAAGCACTTTGCCATTTTTCTTATAATCAAATCCTGACAGCCCTTTTATTACCATTTCCATGTATTCTTTTTCTCTAAAAGCAGAATATACTTTTTTTTCGTACTTCTGGTATTTATTTTTCGTTTGATCATCCCAGAATCTTTCCTCTTCTTTATGCTGCTGTCCGCCGGGATTTATTAATGTTCCATTCATTATGTTCACTTCCTAAAATAACCCTTAATAATCTTTACTATCCTATCTGCTCCTTTTGCATCTATCAATTGTTTTGCATTCTTGCTTAAAAGCATTCTGTTTTTATGATCATTAATCAGATTATGAACTGTATCTAGGACCGCTTCTTTATTTATTTTATCATATACACCAAAATTAATGGCAGCGTTAGTTTGTGCAAAAAACTCACATTCTGTGTTCTGGTCTTCGTTCTGGCATATGATGATGGCAGGAGTACCTACCGCACAGATTTCATACAGCATTGTTCCACCGCTGATCATAGCCAAGTCTGCTTCATCGATCAATTCATCTATGTTATTTGCATTTATTTTGATCTTAATATTTTTATGTTCTTCAACGCTTTTTATTAATTCATTTTTGTAAGGATAAAGCATTCCGATAACTACGTTTGTATCGATTTCGATCTCTTTGATTATATTCACGATCTTCCCGGTGATATTATTGTTATCGCCCCCCCCAAAACACAGGAATAAAGATTCCACTTTTTCTTTTATCCGTTTCTTTTTTCCCGCATATTTTTCAAAAGCTTTTTTCAGAATCACATATTCTGCGCCGCTATAATATTGCGTCCCTGAAGAATATGCATGTTGTGTGCATGGGTTAAGGTTGGGATTTATCAGGATATCCGAATAAAATAAGGTCTTCGAACAATCGTCTATACTTACAACGATACAACCATTTTCTTTTAATGCGTGTATATATTGTTCTGGAATATTGGGAATATCCGTAATGATAATAGATTTATTTAGACACTTTTTATAATGTTTTATTTCCTCGACCATGCTAACGGATAAAGGCAGGTCGATTGATCCATAACCACAGCTCCTGACACGGTCGCTTACGGCATTACTGGATGTAATGAAAGTTATGTCCATATCAGGTGCTAAATCTTTTAATTTTTCTGCAAGTGCAAGGCAGCGCACTAAATGCCCCATTCCGAGTTCCGGCGCGGCTTTAACCCTGAAGAAAATATTCATCCTGTCAACCTGTTTTTTGTTTGACATGCCGGTTTATTTCTGCAATTTCCGGATTCTCATCCAGGAAACTAATAATATCTTCCGAATTGAAATCCATCCGCGGTAAAAAGTGATTATATATATCCCTGACCACTTTGAGATCATCCAGCTCATCGACGCATAATCGGTAATCCCTTCGTTCTTTCATGGGGGATTTTTCAATACGGATATTGAATTTATCCGGATTTTCAGTTATATATGTCATGACATGTTCCCTATAATATGTCTGGTCTTTGCCAGTATCTCTAAAACATTTTTTCAGGGCAGAATTACTGATAAATTCAACATCACCCAGACCTCTCGGATAACCCTCAATAAAAATATAATCTGATCCCGGATATTCTTCATAAATATCCATTATTTTATTGATTACTCCCGGATCTATTAAGGGACAATCTGCGGTGATCCTGATAACGGCACTGGCATTATAAAGCTTTGTAGCCTGTACGAACCTGGATAATACATCGGATTCATCACCATGGAAACAATCAACCTTACATGCCTGTGATACGAATCCAACTATATTATCCACCGGCATTTCAGTTGTAGCTACAACGATTTTTTCTAGTCTGCTCAATGATACTCTTTTGATCACATAATATAAAAGCGGATTACCTGCTATGGGAGCTACAACCTTTGCGGGGAGCCTTGAAGAATCCATCCTTGCCTGGATAATACAGATAATATCATTTCTCATAAACCGTCCTTCAAAGAATCCTTAAAACAATTAATTAGAAATTCAATCTCATTATCCGTTAATGAAGGATACAGCGGTACCGAAACCAGATGACTCATTGCATGTTCTGTCATGGGATATTTTTCCATCTTCCCTGATTTATAATAGTAGTGCAGCGGTGGGTACACACCCCGCCCGCCTTCAATACCATGCCTTAATAAGTATGCAAGTACATCTGTCGGATTTTTTTCCTTTAAATATACCATATATCTGAAAAATATATTGGGCTTATAAGACGGGTCGGGCAGATCTATGCTTTCAATGGAAAGCAGCTCATCATTATATAATTTTGCCAATTCTTTTCTTCTTTTTATGAATTGTTTGATCTTCTTTAATTGTGATATACCCAGTGCAGCATTCACTCCACTCATTTTATAATTATATCGTTCTTCAAAAGGATAGGTTGTACTTTTCTCAAACCTTAAAAATGGTTGTTCATAAGCATAGTCTGCCAGATATCTAATCCTGTCCAATGTATCTTTTGTGTTCGTAAGTATCATTCCCCCTTCACCGCATGCAAGCACTTTGGATTCGTGAAACGAAACTATTGAGATTGTTCCGAAGCTGCCCACGTTACGATCTTTATATACCGATCCTATGGCCTGTGTAGCATCTTCAATAACAGGTATCCCGGAATCAATGATCTTATCTATTCGGGCAGGAGAACCAAAAAGGTGGGGCACGATTATTGCTTTTGTTCTTTTTGTAGTCCTCCTTGCAACATCTTCCGCGTCCATGTTGTATTCCATGCGCTCCACATCAAAATCAATATCAGCAAAAACAGGTGTTGCCTGGACATAGTGTATCGCCTGCAATAATGAGATACAAGTGTACGAAGGGAGGATAACCTCGTCCCCTTTTTTCACATTTAACGCCCGTAATGCCAGATGGAGTGCCGCGGTTCCTGAATTTGTAGCAACTCCTCCCTCCACCCCGATATAACGGGCAAAATCTTCTTCAAATCTCCGGGCCAGTTTACCATATGAAAATTCTTTTTCAGATACTGCAAGTATCGTACTTTTTACGTCATCATCTTCTATCGTAGCTCTTACGAGAGGTATTTTGATATCCACCATTTCAGCCACCGTTCAATAGATCTTCCCATACGATACCTCTGCCGTATGATATATCCCTGTTCACTATTTTTCCCATAACCAATTTATAAAATCTCGGATGTATCCCGGCATTTAAATTTCTCTCAGATCTGAGTACCCTGATATTTTCATTTGACAATATTTCTCCTTTTTTAATATTACGGATCGCATGAATGCTTCGCTTATCATTAGGATAAATATCACACTCTGAAGGAGCTATGATTTTCCTATAAATCCCTAACACGGTATCAAGATTCTTCCTGCCGATCAGGTTTTGTGCATAAGCCAACCTGTCTTTGGTTTTTTCAACGTTCCTGATCTCTCGTACCATTTTCTTTAATTCCAGGGGTTCCAATGCAAAAAAATGATCCGGGCCATCAAGTTTTTTAGATAATGTAAAATGCTTTTCTATAACATTGACATGAATGGCCGCTGCAGATACCGGCGCAATTATCGGGTCCAATGTATGATCAGAAAAACCTACAGGAAGGTCAAATGCCTGCTTTAAGGTTTTTAGGACATTAAGATTACAATCTTCAATGGGTGTGGGATATGCTGACACACAGTGAAGCAAAACAACATCTTTGTTCCCCCGGTCATAACAGGTGTCTATTGCTTCTTCTATATCTCCGAGCTTACTAATGCCGGCTGACATTATAATAGGTTTTTTTTTCTTTGCAAGATATTCTAATAAAGGTATATGATTCAATTCAGGTGATGCGAGTTTATGTGCTTTGATACCGATATTTTCCAGAGATTCGGCAGATTCTTCATCAAAACAGGAACATAAAAAAACCAGTGATTTTTTCTCGGAGTATTCTTTCAGAATTCCTAACCATTCTAGAGGAAGTTCCATTTTTTTTAAAATATCAAAAAAATCAACTTTGGCATTTTGCATCTCGATAAAACCGCAATTTTCAGGATAGAGCATTTCCGCTTTGAATAGCTGGAACTTTACCGCATCCGCCTCTGCATCTGCTGCAGCATCAATGAGCTTTTTTGCCTGCCCTAAATTACCGTTATGATTTGAGCCTGCTTCTGCGATAATAAATGTTGGTTCACCATCACCAATGTATTTAGCACCAATTTTGATTTTCCGCATCATTGCACCTGTTTCTCAACTATTATTATCCAGTCGGAATTCTTCTTTTGCGAATTTGAAAAAGTAGTTTCAGTTTTTTCCACATTAATTATGTTAAATTGGCAAAATATTTCATTTATTTCATCTCTGTCCAGAAAGTGATTTATCATGCCTTTTTCATTTGTATCTTCGATGTCTAATATATATGTATTTTTCTCCAATTTCCTGCCTTTGCCGAACCTGTAATCATCATCAGTCCTTGTAAAAATAAGCGCTTTTCCTCCTTTTTTTAGCATTCGGTACATTTCTGATACTGCGTTTTTATAACTTTCCAGGTTAGCATAGTAAAATACGCCAAATGAAATTATTCCGTCAAAAAAATTATCGGGAAATGGTTGTTTTTCCATATCCGCCTGATACAATGTTGCAGTTAATTTCTTATCAGCGACATCTTTTCTTAAGTGAATCAACCCCTCTTCTGAAAAATCCGTGGCATATGTTCCAAATCCTTCCTGTGCGAGGAAAATAGTATGCCTGCCTGCGCCACAACCCAGGTCCAGTATCTTTATATTTTTACGTTTATCAAATTCTCGTGGAAATTGGGTGAATATGAATCTAACACAATGCTCACTTGGATATTTAGGTCGAAATCTTTCGCTGGAATGCAAGTTATCCCATTTGTTTTCTTTTCCGGCCATGTTTTTCATAAATATCATAATACAAATTTTGAAGTTGTTTTACTGAATATTAAATTTGATAACTTTTTATTTTATCATATACATAACGTATGCTTTCTTCATCCATCCTAGGATATAGAGGTAGGGTAATTATCTTCTTAAAAACCTCTTCTGTATTTGGAAAATCTTTTGGATCCAGACCAAATACATTCCTGTAATAACTATGCTTGTATGCTGGTATATAATGAACATTTACTCCTATATTTTCAGTCCTCATGTAATTAAAAAAATCATTACGATTTACAGGTTCATCTAGTAAGATAGTATAAATATGCCATGCATGCCTAACATTCCCTTTTATCGCAGGCAGACGGATAAAATCAACATTTTTGAAAAATTCATCATACGTCCTAGCAAGTTCATTTCGCTTCTGTATAAATCGATCCAGTTTCTTCAATTGCGAAATCCCAAGAGCCGCCTGGAAATCAGTAATCCTGTAATTTCTTCCGAGATACTTCATATCATACGCCCATGAAGCACTAGGCCCATATCTATCCATTGCGTTCTTATCAATCCCGTGGGTTCTCAGGAGAGATAATTTTTCATATAATTCTGTATGGTTCGTCGCAACAGCTCCCCCTTCACCTGTAGTTATATGCTTAACAGGATGGAAACTGAAAATTGTGAGATCCGCAAAATTCCCTATTTTCTTATTATCATATTCTGCACCCAATGCGTGGCAGGCATCCTCGATCAGATACAAATCAAACTCATCCGCAATTTCTTTTATCTCTTTTATATCGCATGGCTGCCCTGCATAATCCACGTAAATTATAGCCTTTGTATTTTTTGTGATCTTTCTTCGGATATCTTCCGGATCTATGTTGAAAGTATCACTACATATATCTGCAAAAATGGGTTTGTGATTATTATAAATTATGGAATTTGACGTAGCCACAAACGTAAAAGGTGTAGTAATTATCTCGCTTCCAACTGGCAGATCAAGTGACTGGACCGCAATATCAAGCGCGCTTGTCCCGCTATTGACGGCAACACAATATTTGCATCCAATATATGCACAAAGCGCATCTTCAAATTCTTTTATCTTTGGACCTGTTGTGATCCAGTTACTTCTTAATACATTAGCAACTTCATTAATATCTTCTTCGTCGATCCAGTGCATCCCATATGGTATAAAATCCATTATTTTTCCACCGATTTCTTCATCCAATATTGTGTTTTACTGATCCCTTCTCTAAGTGAGTTGATTGGTTCCCATCCCAACAACTTTCTGGTTTTTGAATGATCACATAAGAGTTTTGGTATCTCGCTTTGCGGATGTATATGCTTGATATTCCGGATTTTTCCTTTATCCTTACAGATGAGTCCAGCGAGTTCATTTATTGTGATATCCTCACCAAGTCCTGCATTCAAGATCTCACCATTAACTGCATTTGAATACGAAGCCTGCACAACAAATTTTGCGCAATCTTCGACATACATTAAATCTCTAGTTTGCATTCCATCCCCATAAATATTGAGTATATCGCCTTTTAAATTTTTATGTATGAAAATGGAAACTACTCCCCCCTCTCCGGTTGCCTTTTGATAAGGGCCGTATGTATTAAAGGGGCGCAGAATCACCGTAGGCAGACCATATGCGTGATAATAGGACTGTGTCATGTTTTCTCCCGCAAGTTTTGCACCAGCATATGGTGATGCCGCTTTTGTCGGATGTGTTTCCGATATTGCACCATCCATTGATGCCTTGTCATACACCATGCATGTACTCATGAACACGAATTTAGTATTATGTTTTCTTGCTTCTTCCAGGACATTGAATGTGCCAATAACATCATTTTCAAAAGTTTTTCTTGGGTTGTCGATACTCTCTTGGACGATAATGCTGGCAGCCAGATGTATACAAATATCAAAATTATTATTAAATAATTCAGATAAGAGTCCTGAATCTTTAATGTCGCCTATTTTCACATAAAGATTGGAATTATTCCTGAACTCCTTAAGATTCTCTTCACTTCCATTTGAAAGGTCATCTATGATCCATACTTGATTACCATCATCAAGTAAAAGTTTGACTACCCATCTGCCTATGAAACCAGCGCCGCCTGTTACCAATATATTCATTTCACACCTTTGGATTATATGATTCCATCGTTGAGCAATATTGCTTTGATCTCTTCTTTGTTTATTGGCTTAGCATTTCTTGAAATGAAATCCTTTGATTTAATTGATGTAGCATTATATTTTGCCTTATCTAAGTTAGGAATCTCCTCAATCATCTCAGGAAGAATTATAAACATATCTTCCCTTTCAAGTGACCGGGAAGCTTCATCTTCAGTCATGAGTTCTTCATACATCTTTTCGCCTGGTTTTGTTCCAATAATTTCTATACCGATATCTTCTCTTCTATGGCCATACTTTGGAGCCAGTCCTTCTATTAACACTTCTGCTAAATCGGATATATTCACAACTGGCATTTTGAAAATAAACACCTCTCCACCCTGTGCCATTTCAGCGGATTTAAAAACAAGATCCACAGCCTGGGACATCGACATCATGAAGCGTGTCATGGTCGGATCTGTGATTGTTACAGGGCCACCATTTTTTATTTGTTGAGTAAATAAAGGAATAACTGAACCGCGAGATCCCATGACATTACCAAATCGGACGCTGGAAAAAATGCATTTACGGGCACCTTTGTAATAATTCGCTGCAGTCATTAATTTTTCTGCAAGAAGCTTTGTTGCTCCCATGGTATTTGATGGATTTACAGCTTTATCACTGCTTGTAAAAATAATCTTATTTACATTATTATCTATTGCCGCATCTATTATATTCTGCATCCCCAAAACATTTGTCTTCACGGCCTCAAATGGATTATACTCACACGCCATTACATGCTTCAAAGCTGCAGTATGAAAAATTATATCAATGTTTTCAGCCGCTCGATCTAAACGTTCTTTATCCCGAACATCACCAAGCAGAAATCGGACGGAATCTTCATACTTTTTTAAATTATCTTTAAAATAATATCTCAACTCCTGCTGAAAATTAAATTGTTCTGTTTCATCTACATCATAAATTCGAACCGTGCTCGGTTCATGGTTTTTTAAAATATCCCATACGAGTTCTTTTCCAAGCGAACCTGTCCCGCCTGTAACAAGGATTTTCTTATTTTTAAACATATTCATAACATTTAGTTTTCAATTTAAGTAGTGTAAATAAATACCATTCTTTATAATATTTTCTTTCATTGTCTACTATTCCTTACAATATAATTAAAATACTCTATCGTCTCTCTCAACCCCTCCTCCAGCCCAACCTTCGGCTCCCACCCTAGCAATCCCATTGCCTTCCCAATATCCGGTCTCCTCTGCTTCGGATCATCCACCGGAAGCTCCTTAAAAACTATCTTAGACCTGCCTCCGATCATCCCCAGAATTATCTGAGCAAACTCAAGTATAGTATGCTCCTCCGGATTCCCGATATTCACAGGCAGCGTATAATCCGACATCATCAACCGATAAATTCCTTCAACTTCATCACTCACATAGCAAAAACTCCGGGTCTGCGAGCCGTCCCCATAGACCGTGATATCCTCACCGCGAAGCGCCTGCCCGATAAAATTCGGCACAACTCTCCCGTCATTGATACGCATCCTGGGCCCGTAAGTGTTAAAAATCCTCACGATCCTGGTATCCACTTTATGATATCGGTGATACGCCATTGTGATAGCTTCAGCATAGCGCTTTGCTTCGTCATAAACCCCGCGCGGCCCGATCGGGTTAACGTTACCCCAGTATTCTTCAGTCTGAGGATTCACAAGCGGATCGCCATAAACCTCAGATGTTGAAGCAAGGAAAAACCGGGCACCTTTTTCTTTGGCAAGACCCAGCATGTTGTATGTTCCAAGCGCTCCAACCTTTAGCGTTTGGATTGGCAGCTCAAGATAATCGACCGGAGACGCCGGACTGGCCAGGTGGAATATGTAATCTATCTTATCTCCAAAATATATGGGTTTTGTAACATCATGTTTCAAGAATGTGAATCTTTCAGAGTGAATGTGCTCGATATTGCGTGTATTGCCAGTGACTAGATTGTCTATGCAGATGACTTCGTGACCTTTCTCAAGAAGCAGATCGCACAGTTGTGAACCTAAGAATCCCGCGCCGCCTGTTACTATTGTTTTCATGTTACCTTTTAGAATTCTATTGATGATAGATCACCTATATTAAGTGAATTATGTTTTCCATGAACGCTTGCTTCATCTCCTATAATTGAACGCTGGAGATTGACCTTTGAAATATGGGAATGTGAACCTATCACACTGTCAGAGATTATGCTACTTTCGATAATTGAATCATCTGCAATGGAAGCATGAGGTCCGATGACAGAATTTATAATCGTTACATTATCACCTATCGCTACTGGCTGTATGATCACTGAGTCTTTCATATTGAACACGGGATCTATATCCTGTTTTTCATCCAGTAAGACCCTGTTCGTCTCAAGAAGGGATTCCGAGTGCCCGCAGTCATACCAGCTTGAAACCCTGAAGGTTTTGAGGCGGTAGCCTCTTGTTACCATTTCCTGCAATGCATCTGTGAGCTGGTATTCTCCTCGCGTGCGCAAGGTATTATTGATCATTTCTTCAAGTATGGAGAGAAGAACACGGGTCTCCTTTATGAAATAAACTCCTGCGATGCCAAGATTGGAGACCGGGTTTGAGGGTTTTTCTTCAAGCCTTTTGATGCATTTACCATCAAGTTCTACGATCCCGTATTTTGATGGGTCTTCCACTTCACGGACACCAATAGACCCTGAACAACCACCATTGGTCATTTGTTGCTTGTAGAACTCAAAATAACCTGATTTGAATATCATATCGCCAAGAGCGATCATTATTTCAGAATTACCAATGGCTTCCCTTGCCGTATAAATAGAATGGCCAAGACCAAGCTGTTCATCCTGGTTCACGTATGTTATCTTGAAAATGTTCGAATAATGCTGGTCAATATAAGAAATGATTTGTTCTTTCTTATAACCTACAACAAGTATTACTTCTTCAGGTTCAACATCCATCATCCTGTCAAGAATATGACCGATGATGGGTTTTCCCGCAATATAGACCATAGGTTTGGGCTTTGTAAACGTATGCGGAAATAGCCTCTTGCCTGCGCCAGCTGCTGGTATTACTATTTTCATGCTTTGTATCCTATCATCTTATTATTCCATTCATTGTCTGTTCAAAATCCGTGAAAATCCGTCTGATCCGTGTCAACCGTTGCGCCAGTTGACGTCGCCCACACGTATGGCTCTTGCCATACGTGGAGATCCGTGTTCTATTCAAATGCTCACCAGCATAATCCAACATAATCGACATCCTTTCGGGGACTTTGCATATGCCTTCCATCTATAACAAGCCTGTTTTTCATTACATTGAATTCCTTATCAAGTGATTTGAACTCACCCCATTCAGTCATAATGAGACACGCATCCGATCCGCGAAGCACATCGATAGCGGAATTGCAATATTCAATATCCGGGAAGATGCGTTTCATACTTTCAATAGCCATTTTATCATATGCGCAAACTTGCGCCCCTTCTTCAATTAGCTCTTTGATCACAGGTATTGATCTTGATTCCCTGATATCATCCGTATCATTCTTGAATGCTAGCCCAAGAACTGCAATCTTTTTTCCTTTAAGGTCAGGAAGCTTATTTTTCAGAAGCGTTATCATCCGCAATGGCTGTATTTCATTGACCGCCATCACTGATCTAAGAAGTGTTGGCTCATATCCAACATCATGAGCCTTTCCGATGAGGGCTTTTACGTCTTTTGGGAAGCATGAGCCCCCAAAGCCGGCGCCAGAATTGAGAAAATGAGGTCCGATCCTGAAATCCTTTCCGACTGCTTTCATGACTTCGTAAGTATCAATGCCAAGTTCTTTGCAGATATTCCCCACTTCATTAGAAAAGGATATTTTTGTAGCAAGAAAAGCATTGTTCACATATTTTATCATTTCGGCTGTGCGTGGATTCGTTCTTGTCACCTCGCAATTAATACCACTGTAAAGTGAAGCTACGATATCTCCTGATCTTTTGTCAAGAGAGCCGACCACGATCTTATCAGGATGCATAAAATCATGTACTGCTTTTCCTTCTCGAAGGAATTCCGGATTCATGGCGATCCCGAACTCGCCCAGTTTCTTGCCTGATTGATTCTCTATGATCGGAAGCACTCCCTTTTCGGTTGTTTCTGGTACTACTGTGCTTTTTACTACGATGACATGATAACCTTTTTTCTTACGCAGCGACTTGCCAATACTTGCACTTGCGGCTTTTACGATAGCAAGGTCGATCTTGCCATCCTGATTGGATGGAGTTCCAACGCAAATGAAAGAAACTTCTGAATTATTGATCGCAAAATCATAATCCGATGTTGCACTCAGGTTCTTCCCAACATGTTTTTCGAGTAGTTCTGATAGCCCATCTTCATAGATCGGCGGCACACCGCGATTAAGCATATCTATTTTTAACGGCTCAATGTCAACACATATCACTTCATGTCCGAGTTCTGCAAAACATGCAGCACTCACAGTGCCAACGTATCCTGTCCCGATAACGGAAATTTTCATATGTTTCACAATTCCCCTTTTATCCTTCCTACCACACGTTTCTTCTTCTCAATAGCCGCTGCCGCCGCATTATCCACAGCTTGCTTCATCACATCAAAATTCTTCGGTGTTTTTTCACCGACAAGCTTCTTGATAGGAGTATATGCTGATTCCCGGAAGCGCGGCGTGAAATCCCGGCGTTCCCCATCCACCATCAATTCCGCTCCTTCCCCATCAACCACATTACCAACAATATCAATAGCAACTCCCTTCTTTCGCACGCTTTCAATGATATCCTGCGCATATTCCGGCGGCGCGATAATTAAAAGCGCATCCAGTGATACGCCAAGATAATCTATCTCAAGCTTATCAAGCATTGAAAGCACTTTCTTATTCACAAGGTTGCGCAGCTTTTTCTCTTCGAAAATAAGCTTGACTTTAGCTGTCCTTGCGATCTCCTTTGCATCCCCGCGCACTCCTCCATTTGTCACATCTGTCATTGCATGAATCTTTTCAATCAATCCTGCATCAAATAGTGCTTCGCAGGCGTCGATGAACTTGAGGTTAATAGTCTCCTCCACAAGTTCATGCATCCCGTAATAAAGAGCGGTTGTAGAAACTGTTCCTCCGCCTGCACCTTCTGTCATTATTATGACATCTCCAGGCATTGCCTGTATGCGCGCCGTGAGATTTTCTGCCATACCCACAGCGCCAACACCGCCAGTCATCCTTTCTCCGATCACCATATCCCCGCCTATCCTGAGAGTACTTCCAGTCACGAGCGGTATGCCAGTCAATTCTGAAACCGTCGTAATTCCTGCGATATGGTCAAATATTTTCGCGACATCCCCATCATCTGCGACATGGATATCTGAGAGCATAGCAACAGGGCGCGCGCCCATAACATATACGTCCCTGAGTGCGGCGCGGGCGACATGGAATCCCGCAAGGAAGGGAAAATCCGAAAGACGTGAGTGCATCCCGTCAATAGTGACGACGAGATACTTTCCATTGGCGCAAACAACGCCAGAATCGTCAAGATGAGAAGAATCAACGATCGCAGAGGTCTTACCGATAACCTGCGCAATTTTTTCATGGGTATAGAAATCCCCCAATCCGCGGGAACCAACACCAAAATCCCCCATCGTCACCCCTGAATTTATTGGCTTGAGAATATCGCCTTTCGGGTCAAGGGTGGCTTTTGCCTCCACTATCACGGCATTTGCTATTTCTTCGGCATGGTATCTGGATATGTTCTTTATCTCAAGGATCCTGTCAGCAAGCTTCTCTTTTATCGATCTGTCCCCGCGAATGAGCCCGCGTTTTGCATATCCTTCAAGGTCCATAATTCTCCACAAAATTGCGAAGCATCCGAAGACCTGTTATGCCGCTTTTTTCAGGGTGGAACTGTGTGCCGATCACATTTCCGGACTCGTTTGTGATGACTGCCGGGAACATACGCCCATAATCGCACAGGGCAGCCTCATATTTTTCTTCCGTATCCACATGGAATGAATGTACAAAATAAACAAATGAGCCGTCATCTATCCCTTTCAATAAAGGTATGTCCTTTTTGATGATAAGCGAATTCCAACCCATATGCGGGACCTTCAATTCAGATGTCGGGAAACGTATCACACGACCGGGAATAATATCAATACCTTTGTGCATCCCCCCTTCTTCGCTTTCTGACGTGAGCATCTGCATACCAAGGCAAATGCCAAGAAGGGGTTTCCCATCATCAACAGCGTCTTTAACCACTCGTTCAAGTGTTGAAAAATGCATCATAGCATCGCGAAATGCTCCAACGCCGGGAAGTACAAGGGCATCAGCGCCATCCAATACGCTTGCCTCTTTTGAGATTTCAACATCTGCACCCACATATTGAAGGGCTTTTTCGATGCTGCGCAGGTTGCCAAGTCCGTAGTCGATGATTACGATTTTCATTTTGTTGTTCGTAGATTTTTATATTTGCCTGGATAATTTTTCATACGTTCAGGTGTGTAAGTCGCCTTGCCGCTTCTTTCAATGTTTCATCCTTCTTCGAGAAAGTAAAGCGCAGCTTATGTTTTCCCGCTTCGCTCTTGTAGAAGCTGCTTCCTGGTACGGCTGCAACGCCGACTTCACGAACCATATATTTAGCAAACTCCATGTCATCCATTTTTACCCCGTCTGGTAAGTCTGCCAAAATGTAATAAGCGCCTTCGGGCTCCTTGCATTTGAATCCTGATTTTATTAAAGCGTCAAAGAGGAATTTTCGTTTCCCATCATACATTGCTGCCAGTTCTTTGTAATAGGAATCAGGAAATCTCAATGCTGTAACACATGCATGCTGAAGAGGCGCAGGCGCCCCCACTGTCAGGAAGTCATGCACTTTCCTTATTGCCGAGGACAGCTCCTTTTCTGCAAGGGCGTATCCGATCCGCCATCCTGTGACACTGTATGTCTTTGAAAAACCACTTATCGTTATCGTCCTGTCTTTCATATCTTCAAGGGAACCAATGCTGATGTGCTTTTTATTATCATAAAGGATGTATTCATATATCTCATCTGTGACCGCTATGACATCATTATCGGCGCAAAGATCAGCTATCATTTTCATCTCACCTCTTGTGAAAACCTTACCGCACGGGTTATTGGGTGTATTGAGGATAAGAACTCGTGTTTTATTATTGAAAGCAGAATAAAGGGCATCTTCATTTATGCTATTATCGTCATTGAGAGGCACGAACCTTGGAACCGCCCCTGAAACTGCTGCATCCGGGCCATAATTTTCATAGAATGGCTCAAATATTATAGCTTCGTCCCCTTCGTTTATCAATGCAAGCATGGTAGCCATCATTGCTTCGGTGGAACCGCAGGTCAGTGTGATCTGGGTATCAGGGTCTGCATCAATATGATTGTATTCGCGGGCTTTTCGTGATATCTCATCCCGCAGGTCTTTTGCACCCCATGTGATCGAATATTGATTATAGTCGTCCATGATCGCGGACGCTGCTGCCCTTTTTAATTCAAGAGGCGCAGGAAAATCCGGAAATCCCTGGGCAAGATTAATAGCATTATGTTTTAGTGAAAGACGCGTCATGTCGCGAATGACTGATTCGACAAAATGACTTGTTCTACTTGCTAACATAGTCTTGTCATTATGACTTTAGGGTTTATTTAGGCTTTCCTTTCTTAGAAATATTGTCTGGAACAATGAGTTTCCAGTGGAAATACAGGGGTTATGATAATTATAATAACAATAAGTATTATAAAACCCAACCTTCGCAAAATCCTAGGGTTTAATCTGATTTTCTAAGACCATATTTTCCTTTTTTCCCTTCTCCTCTTCCGTTTTTATCACAACAAATAGTGACCGAAAGATTTATATATTTATATACCCTATAGGG
>JAPZAP010000053.1 GCA_027460585.1 Candidatus Methanoperedens sp.
AAAGAAATTAGTCGTTCCATGCAGGAAAAGCCCTGATGGCGAAGGAAGTGCAACCTGGGATCACTGGGAAATGAGAGTTCATAAAAGACTCATCGACCTTGATGCTGATGAAAGGGCATTGCGCCAGTTAATGCGCATTCAGGTTCCCAAGGATATCAGCATAGAGATCGTCCTTACATCTTAATTTTTTTTATTTTTAATCAAATCATATTGTTTTTTTCCGGTTATTTTGAATTTTTCGATAATATCGATCCGCATTTGCTGCAAAATTTAGATGAGATATAATTAAATGTTATCCGATCTCAGGGAGTTCTGAATTTATCTGAGTTGTTTAACTCCCTTCTGGCTACCCGAACTTCACCACAGGGCAGGCCCACGTGCATTTCGAGCATCTGGTGCATTTCGCGCTCACTGTTGCAGTCCCGTTCATACTTATTGCATGCGCCGCGCACTGACCAACGCATACGCCACATCCTGTGCATGAAATTGCGCGCCTGATAGTTTTTTCTGCAAGCCCTATCAATTGCCGTGCTTCATCCTCATTTCCACCCCGCGCGACCAGAGTTCCGCTTGCATAGATATGAACATTGTTCTCGCCGCATTCAGCAAGGATCACGCCTTCGATAGATCTTGTGTCCCCGATTAGATTGAGGAAACCTGTATCTTCGATATGGGCAAGATTTATTGGCGTCCCGAAACTGCCTTCTGCTGTCATACCTCCTGCTTTGCATGGGCGATACCCCACTGTTAGTGTAAATTGTACCGGTTTTTTTTCGTTCTTCGGGACAACATTAATACCCAGTTTTTCAGCGATCATACTAATGGATTTTGGAAGCGCCTGCCAACGCCAGAAACCTAATTTTACCCATTCATCGGGCAATCCGTTGCGTGAGGCATAGGCTTTCAAGTATTTTTCAAGCTTTTCGCCAAGTTCAGGATGGATCTGGCTAAGTCGCGAGAAATCCGCCATGCTTGCAGAAGGGCATAACCAGCATCCTATCCTGTCAAATCCCTCTTCATAAAGTGGATTATATTTTGCTTGCTTCCAGAACAGGTATAGCCATACATGAAGCGCAGTCCAGTTCTGGATAGGCGTAGCTCCTATCTGGTTCCCAACCCAGGGATTCTTCCAGATGTGCTCGCTGTCAGCCCTTATCTGGCTTTCATATTTTCGCTGCCCTATGAATGTAAGGCAGCCATTATCATAATTCTTTTCTATGATCTGTGTTATCGCTCCCAGTTTGCAGACTTTGCAGCACCATCTTGCTTCCACAGTGGGCGGACCGAAATTATCAATGGATTCCCAGAACGAATCTCCTGACGAATGGATCTTTAAAGGAAGTGAAAGTTTTTCTGCGGTCTCTTTTACATTTTCGATGGTTTCAGAAAATTCAAGACCAGTATCTGCAAACAGTATATCAAAATCAGCCACAACATCACGCACAAGAAGAAGCGTTGCAAGACTGTCCTTTCCTCCGGAATATGAGACTGTCACAGGTCTTTTGGAAGTCTCAACCACGTTTTTTATGAAACTATGTGCTTTTTCTTCTTTGTTCTTAAGGATATTTATGTTTGCCTGGACAGCATCATCCCAGGTTCTCATCTTTGCAGATAATTGCTCATATGCCTTTGGCCTTCCGTTCCAGCGCGTTTTTACAGCCATTCCTTTCTCATGGGTGAGCATCCTTGCTGCATTCATCCTGGCTCTTCCCGTAGCGATCACTTCCTTATCCGGTGTCAGGATGATGACTTCATCTTCGTCTTTGATGCTTGCATCGGCATCATTAACTCCAGGAGCAAGAACTGAAGCGCCTTTTTCGATAAAACTGATTGCGCCTTTATCTATAATTATACATTTATTTCCGCCAATAAGACGCTGCGCCCCCTCAAGCCGCGGAATGAAAAACCAATCCATTTTCTCGATCTCGAAGCGCACGGAACCCATTATTGCTCCATCAAATATTACTTCATCCATCCTGTCTTCATAGGGTGCTTTATTAAGAACAACAAGCCTTCCTTCGGGAATCAATTTTACGCCGAATTGTTTCTCAGTAGTCCTGTTTATGAGATCGATATCGTATTTGAACGCAGGCCTGATATCGCCTGGCGGGGTAATTTCGATCTTTTTTGTAGTTGCTCCACATGCGCAAGTTTTCCCAAGCACAGGGAGGTTGCAGGAAGGACACCAGTATAATAAGAGTTCACCGAGGTAATGGGGCATAATTTTTTCCGTTAAGTTGAAGTATTTCAATACAGCAGTGGTATTTAATACATTTTTGGTTGTGATAACAAGAATGCTAAAATTCCTTAATCTTATGACTGAAAATTCCTCTGATTTGAACTTAAAGGCTGCATAGAAATAATGGCGATTGTAATTCTTACAAGCTTGCCTTTGCATTAGCCGCTATGAAATCACGCACGAGCTTTGCACCAAGTACTGCGGTTCCACCGGAATCATAGGCTGGAGCTATCTCCACGAGATCAAAACCCACGATATCAGGCGCAAGACATGAGATCACAGTCCTTACATCTCGCGGTGTTAATCCATATGGCTCAGGCGTCCCTAGCGCGGGGGCATAGGCGGGGTCGATAGCGTCCATATCTATTGATAAATATACCGGCCCTTTGATATAATCCCGGAATTCAGATACCACTTTTTCGATACCCATCGAAAATACATCATCTGACGAAAACATTCGTATTTTATTTTCCCGGACATAGTCATATTCCTCTCGTGTTCCGCTCCTTATTCCGATAGAAACATATTTTTTGGTTAGATCATGAAGGACATGTCTTGAGATACAAGCGTGGCTGTTCTTTTCGCCGTGAAATTCCTCCCTCAAATCCATATGCGCATCAAGCACAACGAATCCAAGTCCGGGATATTTCTTTTTGCATGCTTCTACGAACGGATATGAAAGTGAATGCTCCCCACCAAGCATTATAGGGATCTTTCCATCCTCCACAAATTTATTGGCAGGAATAGAAAGCTTGGTAAGCGTTTCGTCGATATTATCTGCCACTTCCAGGTTGCCTGCGTCATGAATATCTGTTTCGTCGAGATCGAAATCAAAAAAAAAGCTGTAGGTCTCAAAATTATATGAAGCCACTCTCATCTCATCCGGCGCAAACTTACTGCCAAGCCTGAAACTTGAGGTAGCGTCAAACGGCGCCCCGCAAATCACGTATCGAGCTTTTCCGTAATCGGAATTTGCATCAGCGAAAAGTTTCTTATGCATCTAAATACGCATATCAATTTTCATTTTTCCCATTGACAGCAGATACGAAATTTCTTTTCCAGCTTCGATCTTATCTTTCAATTCTTCCGGTATTTTAAGCTCAAGTGTTGTATAGTCGGCCATATCCATTATCTGGCATACATCTCCTTTTACCGCAAGGACCTGTCCATTTTTCCTATCTACAATAGGAACATAAATCTTATCCGTAACTGGCTGCACAATGGAGCGTTTGGTGCCATCAAATATGCCAATTGCATCTACGCGTGCTTTTGCAGAGCCGTGTTTTCCGGTCTTTGCATGAGATATGCTTTTAATGACACAGGGTTCTTCGTCTATGAGGACATATTTCCCTTCTTTTAATGTTCGTACTTCAACTTGTTCCTTCATGTTATTCTCCTTGCCTCATGATAGCTTCTTATATATTAAATATGTCGTTGATAATCGTATAAATAAAATCGCATAACTATATCACTTACCAGTATTATTAAGCCAGATAATGTCACGATTTGGCTCTAAATTCTATGATTTTTATACACATCCAGATAATACCGGTTTGATGGCCAAAGAGGGAAAAAGGTATGGATATTCCGGCATAGCCGTGATAGGTCATGATACAAATGAAAAAACTATTTTCCCTGAAGATTTTTCGATCTACACAGGTGTTGAGATCCAGGCAAAGCCCTCAAGGGTCCGTGTAGAAATACGAAAATACAGGGAGTCAGACCATATTTTGATCGTAGAGGGCGGGGAAGAAGAAATAAATCGCGCTGCTGTGGAAACCGAAGGTCTTGACATACTCCTGCACCCAATGGAATTTAACAATGTCCTTGCAAAAGCAGCAAGTGATAACTCAGTATCCATCGGATTTAACCTCAGTTTACTTATCAGGCTTCGGGGAGAGGCACGTGTAAGAGAATTGAAAACCATGAGGAACAACCTCAAACATGCACGAAAATACAAACTCCAGCTCATTCTCACAAGTGATGCACATGATATATATGACCTGCGTGCTCCAAGGGAGATGATTGCAATCTCAAGCCTTTTCGGGATGACTGAAAACGAAGCAGTCGATGCAATGAGCAAAACACCTCTAAATATATTGCGAAGAAAGAGCCTGGATTATATACAGGAAGGCATTGAGATAATATGAAGACAATTCCCACGCTGCGTGAAAAAAAAAGATACCTGGCTTTTGATGTTATGTCAGAAAAGACTATAAACCGGCAGGAATTGGTCCGGGAGATATTGAATTCAATGATATCAATATACGGGGATAAAGGAGCTAGCGAGACAAACCCTTCGCTCATGTCTTTTGATGGAAAATATGGAATACTTCGCTGCGAGCGGGAAAGAAGAGTGGAAACAAGGGCTGGCCTGGCGTGCGTCAATAACATACATGGAATTAGAGTTTCGATTCTTGTCCTTGGTATTTCCGGAACTATCAAAGGCGCAACGGAAAAGTTTATACAACAAACACTCGTAAATAAGCCAGAACTCAGGAAAAAATAATTACGGTTTTTTATATCAGGAGATGATACAATGCAAATGGCACCACAAATGGGATACGACAGGGCAATCACAGTTTTCAGCCCTGATGGACGGTTATTTCAGGTAGAATATGCGCGTGAAGCTGTAAAGCGCGGAACAACGGCAGTCGGGGTAAAAGCCGTTGATGGAGTAGTGCTGCTTGTAGACAAGCGTGTCACAAGCAAATTACTTGAAGCTGCGTCAATTGAAAAGATATTCCAGATAGATGATCATATTGGAGCCGCCACATCTGGTCTTGTCGCGGATGCAAGGGCGCTTATAGACCGCGCCCGCGTTGAAGCGCAGATCAATAAGGTCACTTATGATGAACCTATAGGCGTTGAAGTCCTCTCCAAAAAAATATGCGACTTCAAGCAATCATATACCCAATACGGTGGCGTCCGGCCTTTTGGCACTGCTCTTCTTATTGCAGGCGTGGACGATCACAGGGCACGATTATTTGAAACTGACCCAAGCGGCGCCCTACTTGAATATAAAGCCACAAGCATTGGTTCAGGAAGAACAGAGACCATGGAGGTCTTTGAGAAAAAATATACTGATGATATTAAATTGAATGAAGCGATTATTCTTGGCCTTGATGCACTTCATAGCACTACTGAAGGCGTTTTTAATGCTTCGACCATAGAGATCGGAGTGATTGAGCTTTCAAACAGGAAATTCAGGAAACTTGCCCCTTCGGAAGTTGAGAAATACGTGGAACAGGTCATTAAGATGCATGCATCCGAAAGCAAAGGTAAGGATAAGAAAAAGAAAACAGAAGAGTGAATTGCCATGGTCGCTCTTGATGAGTCTATAATCGCCAGGCTAAAGACCCATGGTAAGACATTTGAGGTATTCGTAGACCCTGAGGGTGCTCTTGCCCTCAAAAGGGGCGAAGCTGTGAAAATAGAGAATATCATCGCAGTGGAAGACGTGTTTTCAGATGCAAAAAATGGAGACAGGCCAGCAGAACAGGATGTCATAAATGCCTTCGGGACGACCGATGCATTGCAAATAGCTCAAAAGATCATTATAGACGGTGAGCTTCATCTCACTACTGAGCAAAAAAAGAAGATCCAGGATGAAAAAAAGGCTCGAGTGATCAACATCATTGCGACTAATGCCATAAATCCCCAGACAAAAGGTCCGCATCCACCGGCACGCATAGAAGCTGCCATGAATGAGGCGGGTGTGCACCTTGATCCTATGAAAAATGTGGATGAGCTTGTGGAAATCGTAATGAAAGCGATACGACCCATCATCCCGATACGTTTTGAAGAGGTAAGGATCGCCGTGAAACTTCCGGCTGAATTCGCTGCAAAAGCATATGGTGGAGTGGCAGGATTTGGAACCCTGACAAAGCAGGAATGGCAGAATGACGGTTCCTGGATAGGCGTCATAACAATACCTGCGGGAAGACAGGATGAACTATACAGCCTCCTTAACCGGCTGACAAAAGGGAGTGCGGAAACAAAATTTTTAAAGTGATGAAAATGGATAAAAAACTAGTGATCCCGGGTGATTTCTTATCAGATGATGTAAAACTTGCTGATGAGGGTACATATGTTGAAGATGGGAAGGTATTTTCATCTGTGTTCGGTATTGTGTCAATGAATAAACAGATCAGAGTAGTGCCGCTCTCAGGCAAATATATACCAAAACGCGACGACATTGTTATTGGTATAATAACAGAAGTATCTTTTTCAAACTGGATCGTGGATATTCGTTCCCCGTATGAGGGATTACTGCATATATCAGAATTCCCAAGACGTATAGACAACGCAGAAATGTCAAAATACCTGAATGTCGGGGATTCAATAATGGCCCTTGTAAGTGATGTTGACGAGAGCATGAAAGTTGAGCTTACATTGAATGACCAGAGACTGAGACAAATAAAAGACGGACGGGTCATTGAAGTTACACCCTCAAAGGTTCCCAGGTTGATAGGCAGGAACGGCTCGATGATCGCTATGCTGAAAAATGAGACTGGCTGCAATATATTTATCGCCCAGAACGGAAGGGTATGGCTCACAGGAAAGGATAAGAATGTTGACCTGGCAGTAAGGACGATCCAGAAAATCGAGAATGAATCCCATATATCGGGCTTGACTGAAAGGATAGTAAAGTTCTTGAAAGAAGAAAAAGGATTAACAGTAAAAGAACGAGTTAAGAAAACAGAAGAGGAGAAATCCGGGGGCATCCTGGACGAACTCCTTGATAAATGATTTGTGTGTATGAAATTATAAAGAACGAGGAAGAGAAGAGGAAATTTATGGTAAAACCAGAAAAGTTGATCGAAAACGGTATTCGCCTTGATGGCAGAAAACCAGATGAATTAAGACCCATCAAGATAAAAGTGGGCGTTTTGAACAGGGCTGACGGTTCATGTTATTTTGAATTCGGAGCAAATAAGGTAATAGCTGCGGTCTACGGGCCGCGAGAGGTGCATCCGCGCCATATGCAGAAATCAACGAGCGCAGTCGTCCGGTACAAGTATAATATGGCATCTTTCTCAGTTGAAGAACGAAAGCGCCCGGGACCAGACAGAAGAAGCATCGAAGTCTCAAAAGTAAGCCGGGAAGCGCTGGAACCTGTGATCTTCCAGGAATATTTCCCGCGCTCTGCAATAGATATATTTGTAGAAGTGCTCCAGGCAGATGCAGGCACAAGGACGGCAGGAATTAACGCCGCATCAATAGCACTTGCAGACGCAGGAATCCCTATGAAAAGTCTTGTTTCCGCATGCGCTGTGGGAAAAGTCGATGATACACTTGTTCTTGATCTGAACAAGGATGAAGATAACTATGGACAGGCTGATATGCCAATAGCCATGACCCCGGATGGGAAAATCACGCTTTTGCAGATGGATGGCCATCTCTCAAGCGATGAATTCAAAGAAGGGCTTGAGATGGCAAAAAAAGGCTGTCTTGAGATTGCCCAACTCCAGAGAGCCGCACTTCTTGAGAAATATTCCTCCAAGATAGAAGGTGAATCTAATGAGTAATGAAATAATGTCAGAACTTCGAAAAGATTATATCTACAATCTCATGATCAAAGGGGAAAGAGAGGATGGGCGCAAATTTGACGAATACAGGGATATAAAGATCGATACAAATGTAATTGAAAAAGCTGAAGGCTCAGCTCGTGTAAGACTCGGAGATACGCTTCTTGTAGTCGGTGTTAAGATCCAGACCGGTACTCCGTTCCCGGATACACCCGACAAGGGAGTTATTATAACAAACCTCGAACTGCTTCCTCTTGCATCGCCTATGTTTGAATCTGGCCCGCCAAGAGAAGATGCTGTAGAACTAGCAAGAGTGGTGGACCGTGGTATCCGTGAATCCGAATCCATTGATCTTTCCAAGCTGTGCATAACAGCCGGGGAAAAAGTATGGATGGTTTTCATTGATGTGCATGTCCTTGACGACGGCGGAAATATTATGGATGCTGCATCGCTTGGCGCTATAGCAGCCCTGATGACAGGGAAACTGCCGGCAAAGCGTTTTGATGTAGGAGAAGACTCGCCTATCCCAATGAGAGATGTGCCTGTGGCCGTGACAGCAGTTGAGATCGGCGGAACTATTATGCTTGATCCTTCGTTGAATGAACAAAGCATAGCTGGGACAAAATTGACCGTTATTTCAAACCAGGATGGCGGTATTTCAGGAATGCAAAAGAGCGGTGTTAATCCACTTACAACTGAACAGATAAATTATATAGTGGATGCTGCAATTGAGAAGGCAAAAGAATTAAGACAAAAATTCCTGGAGATATAATCATGGCCCAAACCACTGCAAAAGGACGAAAATCAAGATCTGCCGGACGATTTGGTGTAAGATATGGCACTAAAAACCGAAAACTTGTAGCTGATAGTGAAGAGAAAATGCGTGCAAAATATACTTGCGCAAAATGTGGCGAAGATAAAATAACAAGAATTGGCACAGGTATATGGCAGTGTTACAAATGCAACCATACTTTTGCTGGCGGCTCTTATGTACCGCAAAGCCCTGCGCATATAACCGTTCTTAGAGCTGTTCAGGCAGTAAAGATGGAAATTGGCAAGAAGGCTGCTATTGCAGCAAATTAAGGACATGTATGGTTTATAAATGCACCCGCTGTAAGCGGGCAGTAGAGATAGATTACGAATATAGCGGCGTTCGCTGTCCGTATTGTGGTCATCGGATCCTTGTTAAAGAAAGACCTGTGCTTGTAAAGCTGGTCAAAGCTGAATGATCATAACCACTGCACGAAAACCATCTTCAAAGACACGAATATTCTGCAAGCACCTGGGCAGGTTCACGGGCTGGGCATATGTTACCCGTGGAAAATCAAGCCTTCAGGATCTTGCAGATGAACCTTTTTTACTAGTAGGGGAATACAAAGGAAATCCTGGAAGTTTTAGTTTTTTTATACACGGCAAATGTGTTCTTTCGATCCGTGCCAATGTTTCACTTGATAAAGATATAATGGTTGGCGTTGAACCGGTCATTCAAGGAAATACGCCTCTGGCACTTGATATTAGCAAAATTACAGGTTTAAGAACAGGTGAAGGATCAGAAAGAGCCATACGGATCGAAAACAATATCGAATGTACCTTCAAAGGAAAATCCTATATTAAGCTGACAGTGCTGGAAGTAAGAGGCGAGGAAAGTGCTAGATCTATTTAACAAAGAAGAGATCAAATCACTGAAAGCAAGAATATCGCAACTTGAAGAAGAAAACACCAAACTTTGCCTGCAGCTTGAGAAAAAAGATGAAAAGGCAAAGAAAACCATCGCAACAAAGCAGGATGTTGACCGGGAATTAAATGAAGCGATAAATAAGATATCCTCGCTTCAAAACGAGATACAAATACAAAAAAAAGAAACTTCCACTGAATTGAAATTCAGGTTTTCTGAGAATTTATCCCGAAACAGGTTTGATGAGATGATGCTCTTACTTGGGGGAATTCAATCCAAACTTTCCACATTGATAACAATATACCTGGGAAAGGATGCAACATCTGCGGACGCGGCACAGGATATTGTAAACTTAATTGACAGCTCTTCACTTCACCAGATCGAAAAAATAGAATCATCCACTGGAAAAATAATCTTTTATGATACCAACCGGATCATAAATATTGTAATAATACCTGTTTTTCCAATAAATCGATCTGAATGTTTTCTCAACAGGCAATTCAATCTTGAACCTTTAAAAGTGAATCTTGAATATGAACGTATACTTGTATTGAATACCCATGCAGGTGAGACGTTAATAGGAATAGCGCAGGCTGATTCTTTTATAGAACACGAGGTCATAAGAAGTAGCGTTATGGGGAAACACAAACAGGGAGGCTGGAGCCAGAAGCGATTCCAGGCCCTTGTTGAAGAAGATATCAAACACCATTCTGATAAGGTAAGGGCCCTGCTTGATACCATGATAGCGAAACATACTGATATCCAATATATAATTGCAGGCGGCGACGGGAAATTGATAAAAATGATCACTGAGGGTTATAATTATCCTGTTGTTGCAAAAAGTATGGATGCTGTTTTGAAAGGAAATGTTGACCAGGTATTGAGGGAAGCAATGTCTTTAAGATGTTATTGGATATGAAACGGGAATTGATGGATCAGCCATATGAAATCTATTTGTTATGATAATCATTATCATTATCAAACTCATGGTGACATAAATTTCAATAGTAACGAAATCCTTATTATCGCAGTGTGTGTAATATTCTATGGGTGAAAAAAATGGTTAGTACAAATCCCCTGAATGAAATCGAACAAGAAATGTGTTCATATCTTCTCAATCTGGACGATATGAATTACACAATGTTATGCGAACCTTTGGTTTCCGGAAGTAAATCAAATAGCATGAGTGAGATGGAACTGCAAAGATGCTCATATCTTCTCAATGTGGATGATATGAATTACACAATGCTATGTGAACCTCTAATTACCAGATATAAATCCGACATGTCCCTAAATATATCAGATATCGCGGGATTAGAGAAAATAAGTCTGGTAAATGGACTGGTATGCAAAGAAGACAGCCTGGAGTCCATGGAATTAATTGGCACCCAGGGCCAAATGGAATTTCCGAAAAGAAAATTCCAACAGGTACGTCCGGCAACATTGGAAGATGAAATAGCAGATTCCTCATATTAAGAATAAGGTCAAAGCCCGCCCATTGTGTTAAATCGGATATTATGAGGGTACCCGATATTTTATTTTTTTTATTATTCAGAATAGCCCTAAATCATACCATGCCGCATGCGAAGTTAGACAATAACTCATCCTGCTGCGGTGTCTTCACGCCATAAAGGCACTGCTGCGCATCCTTATAATAAAGGCGCTCTTCAAGTATCCCTTCTTTTTTCAACATGCTAAGGGCATAGCGCACAGTTCGGGGAGGAAGGTAGCTTTCTGCGACAAGATCTTTCTGGGTCATCAGTCCCTTGTATTCAAGTATCTTAAAAACAAGTTTTACAGACGGTGATAATTGAATTATCTTACGCGTAAAAATTGTCTGCATCGCCGCAGTTTCTGTATAGGTATATTTATCAGTCGTTTTTTCCATTTGATGTATTCATTTTATACATACTAGGATTTAAATCTTTAGGCAAAATATGCCGGTATATTTTTCAAACTTTCAGCATCGTATCTTAATAGATAAAGCCAAAAAGTATATGTTTGTTCCGGTATATGTTAAAAAGCAGGGGTGTTTAATATATGGCATATGAAGCAAAAAATTTTGAAAGCTTATTGGGCACGAAAGGATTTAGCGACCAACTGCTAAAAAACCATTTTACGCTGTACCAGGGCTATGTGACAAATACGAATAAAGTAGCAGATGCGCTTGCAGTCATGGCAAAAGATGGAAAGATGGCTACGCCGGAATATGCGGAATTAAAGCGCAGGTTCGGCTGGGAATTTAACGGCATGAGGCTGCACGAATTCTATTTCGGGAACATGATAAAGGACGGGAAAGCCATCGATAAACAGACGAATTTGTATAAAAAGATCGTTTCAGAATTCGGTTCATACGAGAATTGGGAGAAGGATTTCAAAGCAACCGGAGCAATGCGGGGCATCGGATGGGTAATTTTATATTATGATGGCCTCGAAGGGCGGTTGTTCAATACATGGATCAATGAACATGATGCAGGGCACCTGTGCGGAGGAAAGCCTCTAATTGTCATGGATGTCTTTGAACATGCCTATATGATCGAATATGGATTAAAGAAAGCAGACTACATAGAGGCATTCTTTAAGGCTATCGATTGGACTATCGAACCCAAAATGGATTCATGGATCGAATAGTATCCATGAAATATTTTTTTCTCACGCTTAACCAGAAATCAAAACCATACAACCTTTGCAGCCCGGCAAACCGGCGGATTTGGACGGAATTCCCATTTTTCTTTTCTCCCTGGATAAATAACAGGAAAATAAATAAGCAACTTTTTCATATTAAGCCCTGAATGGAACTATCGATCATCTTATTAAGATTAATCATAACATTCGTATTATCCCTGATTTTCGGATATGAAAGGCAGAGATCCCATAAGCCCATCGGTTTTGGAACCTTCATTTTTGTATCCGTGGGATCATGCGGGCTTGCGATAACTGCGACAATCCTGAATGAAAACCCTCTTCCGCTATTGGGTTCGGTCGTCACAGGAATTGGCTTTCTAGGGGCAGGTGCGTTGATCAAGACGAATGAAAAGACTTTCGGGTTCACCACGGCTGCAAGCGTGTGGTTGTTCGCGATCTTTGGGATCATTGTCGGTGTCGGCCAATATGTTATCGGGATCACTATCTATTTACTTACGTGGCTAATTATTTATTTTGATAAGATGTTTGAAAAAAAGGGAATGGGATATTACCAGAAAAGATTGATCATCAATACAAACAAGATCGTGGAAAAATCTGAAATAAAAAAGATCTTTTTAGAGGGCATGCAAAGGCACAAGTTCATCGGGATAGATGTGGATAAGAAAAATAACAAGATTGCTATAACGTACCTGATAGAAGGAACTTCTGAAGATATTTATAAAATATCGAAGAAATTATATGAAATGGATTGGTTCGATTCCTGTAAATTCGAATAAAAAAAAACGAAGGTTGAATTTCTGGCTTTCAATAATCTGTGTTAATCTGCAAAAATCTGTGGAATTTTTTTCGCCAATTTCATCCGCAGATTGCACATATCTACGCCGAGAATGCAAATTTCTTTTTTCTTCTTCTCCAAGTTTCAAATTATTCCCAAATACATCAGGATCGCAATTCCAAGCAGCGTTATTCCCGTTATAAGCCGCATCATCGATCTTTTATCCTTCCTGAACTTCTCAACTTTTTCAGGGTTCAGGCCAAAAGCGATCGCACCGCCAATAACAAGTACGGGAAGCACAACGCCGAAGTTATAAGCTGCAAGATATAAATATCCTGATCCTTTGCCGCTCCTGACCATGTCAAGAACAACAAAATACACAGCACCCACGCATGGGGCTTTGATGAGAGAGAACAATGCGCCTATGAAAAAAGATGCCGGAAGACTGACCTTTTTTGTTACGCTTTCTGTAAGGCGAATGAAAGCTTTTGGCGTGTAAAAGGAAGATTCAGTGTTTTTTCGAAGATGATAAGCATCGTATAAATGCCATATCCCAAGAATACCTATTAAAGCTATCAGAAAATTCTTGATCGAGCCCTGCAATCCGGGGGAGCTTTCAATGATACTCAGAAGCCCGATGCCAAATACCAGGTAAGTAACGAAAATCCCCAGGCTGAACATCAGCACAATAAGAAGGACATCGCGTCTTCTTCCGGTGTTTGCAAGCGTTACCGATGCGATAAAAGCAAGGATGGCAAGAAGGCACGGATTAAAACCTGCAAGCAACCCCACAACAAAAACGGAGGGAACTGAAAGAACGATCTTTTCACGGGGTGAAACGTTTGATACTGGTGTTGATATTGAGTCTTTATTAATTTCATCCCTCAGTAGATTTTCAAGTTTTGAGGTATTGCCGTTATAATTTTCATAAGAAATGAGTCTTTGAGGATTCTTATTAATAATAACGGAAGGTGTGCCCGGGATTTGATATTCGATCGCAAGTTTACTGCCTTCTTCATTTGCATTATATTCTATAAAGTTCACCATGCTGCCATAAGAGCTTATGACTTTCTCAATGACGGGCGTGGCTTTTTCACACTTTGCGCAGCCAGGGATATAGAAATATTCAACTGTCACTATGTTGGTAAGGTTGATATTGGAAGTAGAAGTTGGAATTGGAGTTAGAACTGGTGTTGAAGTTGAATTCGAAGCAGAAGGTGAAGTCCCATTTACATTACTTATTTCGGAGCTGGAAACGTTTGTTTCCTCTCTTTCAAGTGTTATCTTTTTATATGTCTCAAAAGTTATCCCGCTTGTTGTTACAGTCGCATTGATCGCATATACGCCTGGTGAAAGCGCAGAACAAGCCTCGCATGACGGCGTACTGAATTCAAAATCAAATCCGTTTCGGCCTTTCTTTAAAATTTCATCGCGCGACCCATTGATCAAAGCCCTTCCAAAATCATTCCTTATTCCCGATACCGTAAGCTGCGCCTGTCCTTCCTGCGTGGCATTAAAATCGATATGCACTTTAAGGGTTTCATTAGAATGATATATTTCTTTTTCCGTAGTCACAATGAGAATAGGGTTTACCGAATCTGGTTCAAGTTGGCCGGCCTTGAAAATCCCACAGATTTGCGCAAGCGTTCCATTCGTGAGTTCTCCCGTAAAGTTCTGGTTTCTCAAAACCTGTATCTCAGAAAAAGTACTATTTTCAGACACGAGGTCAGTGCAAATTTTTTGTCCTTCGAAAGTGCCGGGAGTCAAAATCAACTGCGAAGGTGTAACTTCTGTATAGGATGATGATTCAATGCATCCGGCAAGTGCAAAAACCCCTGTAATAAGGATCAATAGCAGAATTTTCATTATATTTCTATTCAACATAAGTAGCCTTATTTTTCGAAAAATCCCCGGAGAAACTTTCGCCATTCTTCATTCCTGATATTCAACAGCTCTTCATTTTCCATTACATGGAATTCTTTTTTAATACTTAAACCAAGATGTTTTCCAAGACCGCATTTTAAGAGCTCAGATTCAACAAGTTTCCTTGCAATAGGATATTTTCTCGGTATTTCAACCATATATTTCCCATTCTGGATAAATATATTTGAGAATGTTCTTGATTTATGATACTTTTCCTTGAATGATAATGCAAAATCCTTTGCCCATACATTTGGACCCATGTGTTTTTTCACCAGGGGGAGCTTTGCAGATTCAAGCTCCAATAAAACGACGGCATTCTCATCCGCCCAAACTCCGCTGTTATAAACACGAAAATCATATTTTTCAAGCATTTCACATACAGAATCCTCAAGTTTATAAAGCTGCGGGAACAGGACATCCTCAACAATATCCGGAACCTTAAAAACAATAGCAAGTAATGTTGAGCCTCTTTCGGTAATGATCTTTCTGAACTCATCATTATCAAGAGGTTCCGGGATTTGCACTTTAAAATATTTTTCATCGGGTTTATCCAGGAATTCACATGCCTTATCGATGAAAACACACAGGTTATCAAGTGAAAGCGCCGCAGCGACATTACGCGCCGGGTCAGTTGGGTCGATCATGACCAGCGGGTCCCTGTGTATCAAACTCCCATGTTTCTCGATATCTATGCTTATTCCTGCTTTCCAATTACAGGCGGCTCTAAGCACATTTTCGAATAAGCCATAATGGATGACGAGCAATTCAACGAGAAATCCTGAAAAACCACGGGTTTTTAATTCGGAACCATAAACACCGATCCCTTTCTGGAACTGCTTGAGAAAGAGCACTTCGTCTTCACTTCCCTGTATTCTTGAAGAAACATAAGAATTATGAAATGGCGTCCTGTCAACCGCAGATCTTATTTCGGCGCCGCTTTTAACATTAAAAGCGGGAACAAGATCGACTTCAAATCCGTCAAAAACAGCATGGATATAGGGATGCTCTGCATACCGCTCTTCAAAACTTTCACCCTGCATTGCGATTTTTCTCGCAACATAAAGCCCTTTTTCTTCAAGATATTCCCTTTCTGCGTCAGGCGGGAACATTATGAAAATATCAAGGTCATGTTCACCTGATATCCATGTCCCGCGCGCAGATGAACCAACGAGAATTCCCCTGATGTCGATCCCTTCGGATTCACCTAAAGCGTCTATACGTGAAATTATGCTTTTTGCAAGATGGTCAAGGCGGATCTTTTCATCATCGGATGGTTTGATCCGGGAAAGAACGCTTGTCCTGATAGTTTCCAGATCGGTCATTTTAGTTTAATTTCCTTTAGAGTTTCGTATATCGGACCCTGCGGCCTCAACGTACTCTTTTTGAGACTGATCGATTCAACATTCATGTTACCAAGGTCAATATCCTCCATTTTTTTTATTTTTTCAAGAAGAAGCGCCTTTTCACGCAGCACTTTTACGCGTGCAAGCGTAGCATGTGGCGAGAACTGGTGATCCTTCCCGAATTTGAATGGCAAAAGAACGCGTTCAACTTCTTTATGCAGGGCTTCAAAATTCCCCTGCGCGCCCAGCCAGATGACTTTTATATAAGCAATTTTCGGGAATACGCCAACTCCTTTTATCCTTGCTTCAAATGGCGCGCAGTTTATTTGCGAGAGAGCAGATGTTATTGGCTCTATATCGCTTTCATTGATATCCCCCAGGAATTTCATGGTAATGTGCACCTGTTCCGGCTCTACAAGTTTTATGCCTGGAATGTCAAGCTCGGACCCAATTTTTTCGATCTCGTGAAGAAACCTGTCCGGCAATTCCACAGCAATGAATGTGCGTATCATATTTATCCATATAATATCACCTGATGGAATAAAAATTATCTTATTTGGTTTTGTAAAAAAATTTGGTGTTGGGGGCTATCATAAAATATGAAAATAAAAAACCGCAGATAAATGCGGATGAACACAGATTTATGATAGCGTATTTACGATTTATAATTCGTAATACCATAAGATTTTACATTTACTCTTATTCGATAACTTGATAATTAGAAGAGTATTTTAGGACATATTAAGGTGTAAAAATAATGAAAAGAGACCTGATGGATATTTTATGCTGCCCGATGTGCAAGGGAGATCTTGTGCTTGAAGTCACCGAAGAGAATGCGAAAGAGATTTTAAAAGGGACGCTTTTTTGTAAGAAATGCGATGAGTATTACCCGATTGACGACGGTATTCCGAATATGCTGCCGCCGGAACTGAGGGAATAACGACTGAAAACCAGGCGCTCATAAGAGGGATTTCAAAGCACGAACCTGTATTAATTTCAAGTATTCTTTATACACGGATTTTTGCCTGATCCGTGTAAACGATCATGAACTGGCACTATTCCTTTTATAGAAATATTTTGAGGCTGGAGAGTTTATCCGTTCTCTTAAAGATGTGATAGATGCTGATTGCCAGTGGATGAAGGGTCGCTGGTGCAACGGTGCCAGGCGGCGCAATGGGAGCAGAAATAGTAGTCGCCGGGTTGATTGATAGGTTTGATTTATTCTTATCCATTTCTGGTTTATTTCGGGTTTATTTCGGGTTTATTTCGAGATAAAACATATTCTATATTTCTCCCTGTTTTACCTATCCTTTCAAATATATTCTTCGCGCAAATATCAGAAAGATCGATAAGCGCCATTCTATCTGTGATGTCAAACATCCCTCGATACTCCTTATTTGTAATCCTTCCTTTTTCCTTAACATACATCACGGCCCTGACCTGTCTATCATTAAGGTCTAATTTTCTGAGTTCCTCCTGCGAAAAAGAATCTTTCCTCAAATATACTGAAAATCCTCCAAATTCTTCTTTAAACTCAGGCTCAGGAATCCCTGCTTCATTTGTGGACTTCAGTATCCTTCCTATACCTGAACCGTATTCTTCGATCAATCCTGCAAGATAGAATACATGGACTATAAGGGGATTTCTGGCTACAGATGGATGAGGACTTTTCAATTGTTTCAGGGTAATTCCTTCAGGAAGTCCCCCTATATTGTAGAACCATATTTTATCATCGAACACTTTGATCTGTGTTTGGACGTTGTATCTGAAATAATCCCTGTGAATAACAGAATTAAGAAGAGATTCTCTGATAGCTTCGAGTGGATAATCCCAGATGTTTTCTCTCGTCAATTTTTCACCTGTGATCTCATATCTTACATTTATAAAATTTTTGATGGATTCCAGTGCTTCCTCAACCTGTTTGAATAGATTGCCTTCGATGTACCTGTCCCCAATGATAGTGGTTTCGTCTTTGAACTTTCCAACCCTGACCACTGCGTTTATGAAACGATTTTGAGGTTGTTTCCCAAAAAGCATTATCGCTCCATTAGTTAGTTTCCCATCAATAATAAGCTTCAACTTTTCAAGAGTTGTTTTAATGTCATCCTCTTCGTCTGTTTTCCTCAATCTACCACTTGCCAGAGCCATTCTCACAAATTTCCTGACAGTTTCAGCATCTATTTCTTCCAGACTATAATCTCCAGTGAGTCCGTCCCAATTATTACCTTTTGTGAAAAAAGTCCTTAATTCCTCTCCCTGCATTTCCCGTGTTGTATTTCCAACCCGTTTGTAATATCTCCCTTCATACAAGATCGGCAGAGTGCTTTTATTTACTTCAACCTTGAGGATATGTTTACCATTGACCTCAATACAATCTATCTGTGGATGTATCCCAAGTTTGTTGATTATCCTGCTTGTCATTCCTTCGATAGAATGGTTGCTGCAATCAAATCCCAGCACCTCTTTTCTGTCAGATATTCCAATATATAACAGTCCTCCGTTTGTATTTGAAAAGGCAGATAAACTTTTAAAAACGGAATCATTGACCAGTTCTTTGAATTCTACGGTTGAACTTTCTTCAACTTCAGATAAGGTTATTTTTGTCATTTCTTATTTTCCTTAATTCTGCCGTGACTGTTTTTTAAAATTAAATAGCTCTTTCATATCCGGCTATATTATTTCCACTTCCAGTCCCTATTTCTTGAAGGATTCGAAATCACCATATTCACGAACCCTTTCATTCCCGCCAAAAATCTCTATGATTATGCTCGTGTCAAGAATCAAATCCATTTCTGGAATTCCTCTTCAACATTTTTAATTTCTGTTTTCAGGAGCTCTTTTTCCTTATTATCTCGGGTTCCAAACCCGATTTCAAGCGTTTTCAGATTCCCTTTTTTCCAGATCATTTCACCCAGAATCTCTGAAAAACTCCTGTTGCTCCTCATTCTTAGAAGTTCTTTGTAAATATCATCCGAAACTGTGATAGTCCTTTCCATAAATACAGTACTTCCGATTGATCACACTTCCGAATGAGATATTTTCTGTAACCTGTTATCTTAATCTCAGATTGGATAAATCCATTCATTCCTCATAAATAAAATCAATATCTCTTGATATTCATTTTAAAAAAGCGTGAACAA
>JAPZAP010000054.1 GCA_027460585.1 Candidatus Methanoperedens sp.
ATATCGACAAAATTGCCGCAGTCACCTATGAAGGGCTTGTCAAAGAGTTGGGCGATGACTGCGTGGATAAAAACCTCTGGAAGGATGTACCTGAAGGTGGAGCGATATTTTTCTATTCCCTCAAGCTTGAGAATGATTTTGTGAATGAAGGAAATCGTTGAATCGCTCTTCTTTAGAATGGCTTAAATATTAAGAAATCAGTCTGTGAGTTACACTTTATGACAGCAAAACGACTGCAGAATATCACGGAATCTGCAACCCTCCGGATATCAAATCTTGCAAGTGAATTAAAAAGCCAGGGTAAAGACATAATAAGCTTCAGCCTTGGAGAACCGGATTTTACAACACCTGCGCATATCATCGAAGCTGCCAAAGCTTCTCTTGAACGCGGTGAAACTCATTATACCCCATCGCCGGGAATACCGGAACTGCGGCGGGCTATTGCAGAGAAATTAAAAAAGGATAACAAAATCGAGACAAAGCCCGGCAATATCATAGTTACCCCGGGTGCAAAGCAGGCTATCTTTGAAGTCATGCTGTCGGTATTGCAGGAAGGCGATGAGGCAATCTTATTTGACCCAGCCTGGGTATCATACGACCCGTGTGTGAAACTTGCAGGTGCAAGGACAATCTGGGCGCCTACACAACGCGATAAAGGTTTTACACCCGCTGATGTCGGGGAATACATAACTGAAAAGACTAAACTTATAGTTATCAACAGCCCTTGCAATCCAACAGGCGGCGTCTATGGCAAAGAAACGCTAAAAGAGATAGCCGATATTGCGATTGATAAGAATATCTTTGTATTATCTGATGAGATTTATGAGAAAATAATCTATGACAGAGAGCACATAAGTATCGGCTCAATGGACGGGATGCAGGACCTGACCATAACTGTCAACGGCTTCTCAAAAGCCTACGCGATGACCGGATGGCGCCTCGGGTACGTGAGCGCGCCCAAAGAAGTTTACGAACAGATGCTAAAACTTCACTCGCATTCGGTGAGCCAGGCGACTTCCTTTGTGCAGTATGCAGGCCTGGCTGCACTCCAGGGCGACCAGACCCCGGTCACAGCCATGGTCAGGGAATTCAGGGCACGAAGAGACCTAGTAGTCAGGGGATTGAATAAACTCGGCATTAAATGTGCAAAACCCGACGGCGCTTTTTATGCTTTTGCAGATGTGAGCGATTACGGAAGCGGCGAGGTAATTGCTGAACTTCTTCTTAACAAGGCGTTCATCGCAACCACACCTGGCTCGGCTTTTGGCTCTTTAGGCAATGATTTTATAAGGATATCGTATGCCACGTCGCAGGAGCGCATCAAAGAGGCTCTGCGGAGAATGGAAACTGTGCTGGAATAATTACCTGCCGTTACGCTCCAGTATTCTTCGGATAATCGCCCCGCTGCTGCAGAGCTCGCACTGTTCAAACGATTGTATCCTTACCACCTTTGCATTTATCCCGTGGCTTTTTAATTGTTTTTCAAGTTCCGAATCCTTGAAAAACTGGTTTTTTCCAAGCGCTATGATGTCGGGTCTAATCTCGCGAAGCGGCTCGAACATATCGGTCTCGCTCCCGAGCATCGCCTTATCCACCATGCGAAGCGCCGCAACCATAGCAAGCCTCTGCCCTTCCGGGATTATGGGCTTTGGTTTGTGTTTTATCATCGAATCCCGAGCCACAATTACATACAGCTCGTCGCCAAGTGCTTTTGCTTCGGAAAGATACAGCAGGTGCCCTGGGTGAAGTATATCGAATGTACCCGTTGCAAGGACTCGAACCATCAACCTCTAATTATTTTTGGTTGCTAAAAATGTTTGTAATCAAACGTAAATAGTACAATCGATGTCCAGATACATCACACAAGCTTTCTTCTTTCCCCCCCAATTCCTGGAAAAATCGACATCAATCGTAATGCTCGGCAAATTCTTGACAGCATTCACCAGGTATTTATTCATTTCAATATTACACGACGGCAGGCATATTATATGCTCGCTTACCTGCTTACATTCAAGCAGCAACTCATAGAACGGGTCTATCACCTGCCATGCATAATCTATCTCGTTACCCATGAACTCGCAGAACTCATCATAATCGCTTTTCTGGAATGCATCACTGAGGGCGTCTTTTTCAAGAAGCGCCGTGAAGCACTGGATATACACGTCCTGGAAGGATTTCGGCTTGAATGGCAGGTTGAAGGCATCGCAGCAAACCACTTCAAATCCCTGTTTCTTTGCCCGTTTGCAAAGGTCCATGTTGTTATCTATACCAACAAACAACGTCCATTCCTTACCTTTTGTCTCGTATAGTTTCGAGTGCCCACCGCAGCTGATTTCCAGGATTGAGTTTGGTTTTATCATGTTATCTTAGTGATTTACTAGCTTTGCGCTCTCTGCGCCTTTGCGGTGTGTAATTTTATTCACCGCGGAGACGCAAAGGTCGCAAAGATTTTTTATCTTATTTGTTGGTTTGAACTATAATCGCCCCTTGAGTTTATTAATTTTTATATATCATCCAGAATTGCAGAACAATTTCAAAAACCTTATAAATAAAACAAACGAATCTCGTCCTGTGATCAAATATGGTCGTTAAAGTAGGATTTATTAAACTTGGAAATCTTGGAACCTCACAGGTAATTGATTTATTACTTGATGAGATTGCGGCGAGAGAGGGAATAGCAGTACGTGTATTCGGAACAGGGGCAAAAATGGGAAAGGATGAGGCTGAAGATACTAAATACTTCCTGGACTGGAAGCCCGATTTTGTAGTCATGATAAGTCCCAACTCAAGCGCGCCCGGTCCAACAGCAGCGCGTGACGTCTATAAAGTCGTTCCCACAATAGTGGTTTCAGACGGCCCGACAAAGAAAGAGGACAGGGAAAAACTGGAACAGGCAGGCTTTGGCTATATCATCCTGCCGGTTGACCCCTTGATCGGTGCAAAAAGAGAATTCCTTGACTGTGTTGAGATGGCGTCTTTCAATAGCGACGCATTAAAGGTTTTGTCCGTATGCGGTGCCATCAGGCTTGTCCAGACAGAAGTCGATAAGGTCATCGACCAGGTCGCAGCAGGTACAAAACCACTTGCCCTTCCGAAGATTCTTGCAAAACCTGAGAAGTGTGTGGAGAGCGCAGGATTCAATAACCCTTATGCAAAAGCAAAGGCTCTGGCAGCACTGCACATTGCCACCAAGGTCGCAGAAATCGATTTCCCGGCATGCTTTGTATTAAAAGAGGTTGACCAGATTGCCACAACGGCGGCAGCAGGCCATGAAGCCATGCGTGCAGCTGCAAAACTCGCGGATGAAGCGCGCGAAATGGAGAAGGCAAACGATTCAGTTCTGCGGAAGGCTCATGCAAAGGACGGCAGGCTGTTAAACAAAACAAAACTCCTTGAAAAACCACAGTAAAACCTTTTTTCAGGAAGTGTTTTTCACTTCCTGATTCCATTTCCTTGAGTTAAAAAAAAACATTCTTCTCATGTATTCTTCTTCTCCGGTAATAAATTAATTGAATTTATTTGCATATTTATAGCACTATATATCTCTTGAGTTGTACGATTATTCAACTCTGATTGATCCTTCACACATTGATTATATATTTCTACAAGTTCCTTATATTTAGGAATCTGACACGTCCTACTACTAGTTTCGTATGAAGTTGCTATATTATAATACTCTGCCATTGACTGCTTAAATTCATCAACCGCTGGTTGCATAACAGGTGAAACTATTAACTTATTCATTTCATCATAATAATTTTTACTATGCCTCTCAAGTAGTGAAGGAGATGTATTGAATTTATTTATATCATCATGAATCACGTGTAATGAGTCATTCATTAAATAGAAAGCCTTCTCATCATAGTATATCGGTTTTGTGATTGCTTCTTCATGTGAATTAACACATCCACTTAGTATAGAAACAATTACTATTATACCTATCAAAGTCATCACTTTATAATTCATGATTCTCCTAATTGTCCTCAATAATATATTTGTTCGTGTGCTCGTAAAGGTATCTCAGCCTGTTCCTATGGATTAACGTTAATGTCCACAGACATGTTGGGGGTAACATAGAATTCTCACCACACAGAATTCATTAGCTCTATTTTACTTCTGCAAGCTTGTTAACGATAGTCTGTGTGAATGAGCATCGGTCAGCCATCAAAATTATTTTATTTTAAAGCATATATCACAATCAGAGTATCCAACCTTGTTGCGATTTGTTTTTAACCATTCATGAGCTTTATCATATGTTTCAAAAAATATTTTTGGCAATTTCCTGTTTTTTCCTTCCACTTTTAACCTATTAGGATTTTCTGAATCCATACATGAACAGGTTGCTTTATGTAATTTATTCCATTTATTGCCATTCTTAGGAGATGTCGTAAAATCGTTAAATACAAAACCTACGCCCAGCTTAAATATAAAATCTAATTCTTTATTCTCTGTAATTTCTTTCATTTAAACCTTAATTTGTTCAGGTGAAAAACCTTTTTTAATAAGGACATCTTTCATACGGCTTTTATGGTTCCCCTGAAGTTCGATAGTATTATCTTTTATCGTACCACCGCATGCGAATTTAGATTTCAGGTAGCTGGTCAGTTCCTGCAGGTTAATCTCAGTTGGATTAAGACCCTCTATCACCGTTACTTCTTTTTTATATTTTCTCGTATCTACCTTTACTACGATTCTCTGCTGTTCTTTTGCCACTTCTTCGCATATGCAAAGCTCTTTAGGCAAACCGCATACAGTGCACATTTCTGAACTCATTTATTGGGTTAATACC
>JAPZAP010000055.1 GCA_027460585.1 Candidatus Methanoperedens sp.
GGTTCGTTTTCTTTAGACTCCATAGCAATCAAAAGAATCTTTTTCCAGAGCTACCAATGTATTTTCTTCAGGAAACACAAATCATCATTTTTCAGACGTTTGTCGGAAGATTATAGATCAATTTATCTCGATTATTTTTGCCAATTAACACTTGACAAGACATTAGTTCAAGTGTCCTTAGTTTTGTTTGGTAACTCATAAATAACAAACATGCTGAGGACACTATTATTATTTATCTGTCAAAGTCAGGTTATATATACTCCGATAAAATATTAATTATGATTTATGGCTCCTATTGATTTTCTCTTCCTTACCCATGTTACATATTTCAAATTTTTATAAATATCTTCGATGCTAAAATCATTATTCGTAGAAATATATCTTGGAGCTGGTTCTTTAGCTGAATGTGTTGCTGGATATTTTCTTTTATAGTTAGTTATATATTTATCAGATTTTGTATCCAACCATTTGAGGCTTTCAGAAAATATTATTTTTGAAAGATATAATCTCTGAACAACTTTGCTGAATCTTAACAGTTGTTTGTTACTAATTTCAACTTGAGCCAAATATTCAGCCCAATATTCGATTCGTTTATCCTTGAATAGATCATTCAGTTGTAAAAAGTCCTTTATTGAATTGACTATAAGTTTTTGAAGAATATCGCTGTTCAATTGAGAAGGATTTACAGGAATTAAGGAAATTCCTTTTGTAGGACACTTTGTTAATTTAAATTTATCTTTCTCAATAGTCTTGACATCGGTATAATGGTGTTCTCCTTGAAACTCAAATGCAATGTGAAAATCTTCAAACCATATATCAATCTCTAAATTGGATCCTGTTTTCGGATTTATTAGGAAATCTGGATATGCTGGGGACTCTTTATCAGTCTTAAATACTGTTGAAGTAATAAATAAATCTACATATGCATTTAGTAATGCTTCGCCATAAGAAGGACATTTTTTATCATAGCCGGTCGATATTTTATTTTCCACATATTTTATAAGATATTCGTTCACAATTTTCACCTCACCATCGAAATCGTAACTTAAAGCATGTTTTTGCTTAATATCTTCTACAAAACCAAATATCAGCCTGGATATAGTTGGTATACTTTTGATTGAATTCTCGGAAATATATTCCTTCCTCAGTAATTTTTGTATCTTTTTTGTCAAATTTTTAAATTTTTTGGTGAAATCTGAATCATATTCTTGGTTGACTATTTTCTCTAAGTACTGTTTTTGTCTCTCTTTTATAGAGCTAAGTGACCTATATCTACTTATTTTATCCATGGGAAACATCATTTACGAAATATTATTCTGCTTGATAAACATTACTTACTTTAAATCGGTCGATAGAGATAAACTCAACTCCACATCTGGCCGCCAAGAATTGTCTGCGTCTTATCATTAGTGCTCTGGTGTATCTTTTTTATCCTTATAAGATATTCATCCCCGATTTTCTCAGGTGTCTCAAAAACAGCATCTATCCCCAGCAACCTCAAATATTCCTCAAATTCTGAAACAGTCGTCAGGTTTTTTACCCTTATTTGCACATTTTCAGCTATTAGTTCACCGGCTTTTTTCTTCCTGATTGTCGAAATCATAGGCAAGATGATGCTTTCCCCCAGCTTCCGGCATCTTTTCCTTGCGCTTTCCTCATCCTCGTCCCATTCTACTGACTGGAATGCTTCCCTGCACACCCTTCCGAAGAAAAAATCACGCCCGAAATCATTATAGAATTCAAACGCATAACGAAGATCCTGGCAGTTGCTGAGGGAACTTGTATATTTGACCGCTGGAATATTCATTTCCGGGTCTTTGATGACCACGCCTTCCCGCAATGTATTCCCGAAACTCTTTATGATTCCGGTTATTGCAGTGTGAACCTCTCCGACATCGAATTCCCCGAAAAGATGCACTGACTTAATTCCATATTCATCCATAAGCTTTCGTCGTTCATTGACTGGCATGGGATTCCCTGTATTCTTTTCCCTGACATCAAACACAAAAAAATCAAGTGATTCTATATTATAGAACGTTTTTGGCACATAAGGGCTATCCGGTCCAACCATCTCGCCGCATAGCACAAGATCCGGATGGTCACGGAAAAAATCCCGCTTTATCAAATCATTTGCCTTCTCAGTCGTATAAGGACATATGAAACCGCCGCGCGTGATCGCCACAATTTCATCTTTAATGAGGGCGACCCTGACATTATAACCATTCATTTTTTCCTCAACCACAACTTTCTTGATGGAAGAAAAATGTTTAATAAGCGCTGGATACAGCATCAGGGTGCGTGAAATTTTTGGAAAACCCCTCACTACTTCTAACGGTTCAAGAAATACAGAAGTTCCCCCCTCCACTGAGGAAACGGGCTTATCAAACCTGAAAAGCTCGCGTTTCCCATGCACAAACTGCAGCGTCTTTCGTTTCAGGGCGCCGGATATGCTATGTTCGGGAATTCCAAGCAGCCCTGATAATTTTGCTATTTCTAATTTATTCTCCAGTTCTGAGACATCACGTCTCATCCTTTCGCCGCCAGATGCCTGATAATTCCCCTCCTGCTTACAACGCCAACAAGTTCATCTTTCAGGTTCAACACAGGAACTCCACCAATATTTTCCCTAAGTAGAGTGGATATTATTTCCTTTAGTGGGGTATTTGTGCGGACTGATATCACATTCCGGGTCATTATGTCGCCCACAATGAGGTTCCGAATTCTCTCATCCTGCTGGTTATCCGGCACAAGATTCCTGAAATTCATCATAGCTTTTGCAACATCTCTCTCGGTAATAATTCCCACGACGTCATTATTTTCAACTATCGGCAACCTTCCGATATCGTTATCCAGAATTATCCGCCTGGCATGAGATACCCTGTCACCGGGGCTTACCGTGATCGGTTCTTTCATGATCTGGGCCGCATATCCTTTGATATCTTTTACATTTTTTAATATTTCATTGGGCGTTACCCATCCCATGACTTTGTTGTTATCCATTACTACAAGGACTCCACTTTTCCTGTCCAGCAAACCAATAGCGTCATCAAAGGACATATCCGGAAGTACCTTTGTGAAAAGGGCCGATGTTGCGGCTGCCACATGCAAAGATGAAGCCGGGAGATTGGAAGTCTTCCATGTACCGAGTTTGTTGGCAATATTTCTCATTGTGATCATACCCAGAAGTTCACTTCCATTGATCACCAGAAGCCTGCGTGTATCATGTTTATCCATCAAATCCATTGCATGCGAAATCGTATCTGATTTATGCACAGTAATAGGTTCACTCATAATGTTTTTTACGCTCATGGTTTCACCTCACATATCTATAATAGTTTTGATTATATTCTCACCGGTCAAAATTCCCATAACCCCGTTGCCCGTCACAGCTACCCCGTTTATTTTTTCTTTTACCATTAACCCCGCAGCATAGGTGGCAAGATCTTCATTATTAACTGTAACTATCGGGCATGACATTATGTCTTCTGCGACGAGTGGCACTTCGTTTATGTACCGGTTCTCTTTTCTTCCTGCATAGCTCTCCTTTCGCGTCATTTTTATTACTTTTTGAGGCAGGCCGCCTTTTTTGTCTTTCATCTCCGTAAAAGTGAGATTCGAATTAGTGATTATCCCCACGGGTTTATCATTGTCCTCAAAAACAATGGCCCTGTCTATTGAATTCTCCTGCAATTCATGTATAATATGGCTTATCGTATGATGCCTGTGAACTGTCACAGCAGGTTCGATCTTAAGATCCTTGACTTTCATGTCAAGCTCCAATCCTGAAAAATACTTGATCAAATCCCATTTTGTGACAATACCTATTACATCATCTTTATTATTTACTACAGGCAGTCCCCCGATATTATTTTCAGTCATAAGTTCTGCCAGTTGGCGTGGTGTCGCATCCGGAAATATCGTTATCAGGCTCTCAGTCATAACCTTACTTACAGGTATATCATCTATGGGGCGTCTTCGCCACTGGGGTTCTGCCTGGTTAAGCCTACGTACGATATCTTTTTTTGTCACCATTCCAACAGGTTTATTGTTGTTGACAATTACAAGTCTCCCGATCTTATGGCGAAGCATCAGGTTCCTTGCTCTTGCCACTGTTTCATCAGGCGATACAATATAAACTGGTGCGCTCATTATATCTTTTATTTTCATGAAAACCTCTCAATCAGCGATTGCTCTTACAAAATCACGTTCTGTTATGATGCCTCTCAATTCGCCATCTTCAAGCACGGGTAGAGAGCCGACATTCTTATCAAGCATCATACTTGCAGCTTCCCCAAGGTCAACATCCGACCTTGTAAATATTAGATCCCTTTTTACAAGTAAGCTGACGGGAGCTTTGAAAACCTCAGCAGCATTTCCTGTGACAAGCCTGTCGAACATTTCGCCACTTCCCAGAAATCGCATTATATCCGAAGCCGTTACGATGCCTATCAGGACATCATCCCGCAAAATCGGAAGTCTCCTGAAACCGTTATTGATCATGGACTTTGTGGCGGCTCCTATTGACATATCTGAGGGCGCAGTCACTACTTTTTTGCTCATGTATGCTTCGACGGTCTTACCTGTAACGATACCCGATAATAGAAAGACAAAATCCATTTCGGAAACGATCCCTTTTATGGTTCCTTCACTATCCGTTATAGGGAGACCTCCGATATTTTCTTTCAACATCACGCTCAATGCATCTTTCAGGGAATCCTTAACGTTCATCGAGACCACATTTTCTTCCATGATCTCACTGATGCTCCCGTTCACCGCGGCAAGCAGGTTGCCTTTGAATTTGTTCCTGACGATAAGATTCCTTTTCCCGCCGCCAAGGAAATCTACAATATCCTGTGATGTAACGATCCCTTTGAGGTGATGTGTTCCGGCGTCTGTCACGGGAATTCTCCGGAATCCATGATCCAGCATGGCCCTGACCGCCCCTATCACCGGCATGGTGGGTGGAATAGTGATAACCTCACTTGAGGCCAGCGTCATTATATCGCCGGGTCTTTCAGATATCCTGGATTTGAAATCCAGCGGCCCCATATTTCGCATATAACCTTTCCTGCCATGTTTTTCTATTTTAATATTACTTCCAGATAGATTCATAAAACACCTTCAGATGAATACTTTTATAATATCGTTCCTGTCGACTATACCCACAAGTTTCCCATCATTTGTCACTGAGATCCTGCCAACATCAAGTTTCAGGAAAGCCTGTATCGCCTCAGCGATCGTGGATTCTGAGGGTAATGAATACGCTGGCGTGCTCATGACCTTCTCAACAGCCGGCGACATGGTAGATTTTGTTCCCTGGTTGTCCTCCCTTTCGATTCTTGCATATCCGGCATTGATTATATTTCGCCGTGTTACCATACCTACAAGTTCCCCGTTTTTTACTATAGGAAATCCTGAAAAGCCGGTTTGTTTCATGTTCATCCAGGCTTTTGCTATGTTGTCCTTAGGAGAAAGTGTCTTGACATCGGTTGTCATTATTTCATGGAGCTTTTTGTGAGGTATTTTTTCAGGTTTCAGGTTCCTGAAGATATCAACTACGCTTAAGAGTCCCGCAAGCGTCATGTCCTGTCCCGATTTTAATACAGGAACACGCCCCATATCAGCTTCGATCATTAGTTTTGCCGCTTCCATCATGTCCATTTCCGGATAGACAAATGGGAACTCTGATGTGAATCCCTGAACTGTTACGTTTGATTTTGTGGAATATATATTCAATAATTCTTTTTCCGTAAGGATTCCCACGACTCTTTTCTTTGCATCGACTACAGGCATGGTTCGAAAATGTCTGTCACGCATTACCTGGCGCGCTTGTGTCATAAAGTCCGAATCCTGTAAAAATACAGGATTTTTAGTCATTACGTCTTTTACTTTCATATTATACTCCTTTTATAAATGTATAATTATGTTGTTTGTCCAAAATCCGTTAAAAGCTACCGTTTTAAATTTCCCTGCAGCTTTCGCAGAGAAGTTTTCCTTCAACTAATTGCAGATTGTCAGAAATATATCCGCAATCCTCGCATATCCCTTTAACAGCCTGACCTGGCGTTTCCATCGAAAACAACTTTTCCCGATGCATCTTTATGAGATCAGAAAATATATTGCCCATTTCCGATGATATCGCAATTAAGTCAGTATCCGTAACTATACCTGCAAGTTTTCCTTTTTCCACGACCGGAAGCCGCCGTATTTCAAGCTTCAACATTTTATGCATTGTATCTGTTACGTCCTCTGTGGAAGGTACGGTTAAAAGAGGAGAGGTCATTAATTCCTTAATGGAGATTTCTTCGGGTTTTAAATTCCTGGAAACAATCTTCCTGACAATATCCCGTTCTGTTACTATTCCAACGGGCTGGTTCTTATCTGTGACAATAACACTTCCCACTTTATATGTTAGCATTTTCTTTGCTAATTTCTGGACATCGCTTTTGATGTCTATTGTCACAACGTCACGGGTCATAATTTCTTTGACCGTTATGTTAAGTTCCATGTTCATCCTCCCTTTGTTAATACTATGTATCTTGGAGTGTTTATATGTTATGGTTCTAATTATTTGAGCTCTTTTTAGCCCTTGCATCAATTATAGTCAAGAACGTGACCGTTACATTACATGTTGGTGTAATTTTTGGCATGTCCTGAATTTCATGAATATATGTCATTTTGAGTGCATGTCTTGAAAATCCCGCATCTGCGCCTCAGTAGTCTATATCATGATTTTTTTAGACAGGATCGACAGGATTTACAGGATTTGCCACAAAAATCGTATCCTGTCGATCCTGTAAATCCTGTCAAAGGTCACGATTTGTTGGACACTAACAGTCAAGTCCACTTTTATTCAACAACACAAATTGAAACGGTCACTCAAGAACATAATCTATTTTACATGTATGCTAAACACTTGCGCTTTTTGCATCCTTGGCGATGCATGATTTTGTTCACCGCAAAGATAGTTTGAATTGTTTGGTATTTAACAATAATATTTTTTATCATTTACACTATTGTTTTAACATTTTAACCATTTTTATAGCAGCTTCAACTGCCCTTTTGGCATATTCTATGCGCTCAAATGCATCCATCCGGCTCATACCCGGACCTGATATACCAAGAGTTATAGGTTTTGAAAATTCAAGTGCAAGGTCGGCGATCTTGCGTGTAGCGTGCTGTATCACAATTTCATCATGTTTTGTTGCTCCCTGTATAACACAGCCTAAAGTCACAACTGCATCTATTGTCTTATCGCTTGCCATTTTTTTTACTGCAAGCGGCATGTCAAAAACGCCCGGGACATAATATATTTTATCGACGGTTGCGCCAAGAAAAGCTGCATGTTCTTTTCCAAGCGTTTCCATCTGGATTGTAATATCCCGGTTGAATTCAGAAACAACGAAACCTAATTTAATACTCATTTTGCACCTGTATATGTTATATTATTTGGAATATCCATATATTTTTCTATAAAGTTTTTGGTCGCATTATTCGAATTTTGTAAAAATTGTGATTATGAAACATTTATATCTCTTATTAATGTATTGAAGCCAAGGAAGGTATTTTTTATGGTTAAAATATACTATGACAAGGATGCAGATTTAGAAGTATTGAAAAATAAAACGATCGCAGTCATTGGCTATGGAAGCCAGGGTGCGGGGCAGGCTCAGAACCTGCATGATTCAGGACTGAATGTAATCGTAGGCGCAAGGAAGGACGGAGAATCCTGGGTACAGGCAAAAGCTGATGGCTTAAAAGTTGCCACGATGGCAGATGCTGCAAAAAAAGGTGATGTGATCCAGATGCTCGTACCCGATGAATTGCAGGGTGCGATTTATGCTTCAGAGATAGCGCAGGGCATGAGCAAGGGAAAGACTTTGTGTTTCTCCCACGGTTTTAATATCCATTATAACCAGATCGTGCCCCCGAAAGACGTTGACGTAATAATGGTCGCGCCCAAGGGACCAGGTTTCCTTGTAAGAAGAACATACACTGAAGGCAACGGCGTTCCTGCACTAATTGCAATTTACCAGGATGCTACAGGAAATGCAAGGGATACTGGTATGGCTTATGCAAAAGGAATTGGGGCAACACGGGCAGGAGTGCTTGAAACAACCTTCAAGGAAGAGACAGAAACAGATCTTTTCGGTGAGCAGGTTGACCTTTGCGGTGGATTAACATGCCTCATGAAAGCCTCATTTGAGACTCTCGTTGCGGCAGGATACCAGCCGGAGATCGCGTATTTTGAAACATTCCATGAAATGAAACTCATCATCGACCTTATCCATGAAGGCGGATTGAGCAAGATGTGGTATTATGTGTCAAATACTGCAGAATACGGCGGGCTGACAGTCGGTCCAAAGATCATCAATGAGCAGTCCAAACAGGCAATGAAAGAAGCGCTAACGAGAATTCAGAATGGTGAATTCGCAAAAGAGTTCGTTCTTGAAGGCAAGGCGAACAGGCCGGTACTGAATGCTCTTGAAAGACAGGAGAACGAACATCAGGTCGAGAAGGTCGGGAAAGAACTTCGCGCCATGATGCCGTGGTTGAAAAAAGATTAGATCGGATGGTTTTTTACCATCCAATTTTTAGTGATATATTTTTTTAATTTCTTCAGGTCACTATCACTTTTCCGCTCATGCCCGGATGGATGCTGCATTTATATTCAAATGTTCCAATATCATTAAAGGTATGTGCGTATGATTGACCGTTTTCCAGTGTTTGTGAACTGAAAGCATTATCTGCTGCAACTACAGTATGCGCAACACTATCCATATTCGTCCAAGTTACAGTCGTTCCTTTGGCGACGGTTATGGTTTCAGGAGCAAAAGCAAAACCCTTGATCGCCACAGAATTTGGTGCCGCAGGAGTAATGTCTGTTTTTGTAACAGTTTTTTGTCCAGTGCAACCGCTTATTAAAACCACCGATATTAGAAACACTATCAATAATTTCGTTCCCATAAAACCTCCATTAATGAATATGAATTTCTGCACTATATAACCATTGTTGATACAAGTTTCTTAACTGGTTGTACACGAAATGTAGTTCACTCCATATGCAGCATCAGAGGCATGGATATGGGGACTTCACCTCGGTTTAGGAAAAGATAAAAAGATATGATAAAAACACTATGGAAGTCAATTATTACAGCCAATTTTCAACTTCTAATCCTTCAATTCGCTTGAAATGTTTTTCATTATTTGTAACAAGTGTAACATTATCTGCAAGTGCACATGCAGCTATGAAAATGTCCGCATCATCTACAATAGTGCCCTTATCCATGAGGGATACTTTGATTTTTCCGAATAGTTCACAAATCGCCTCATTCGATTCAATAATAAGCAGCTTTTTTTTGAGTTTTTCAATATTATTGATGTTTTTTCTTATTTGTTTAGATTTATAAGCGCCATAATACAATTCACTGAGTGTTATAAATGAAATAGAAATAGAATCTAATCCAACTTCGATTGCTTTTGATTCAATGTTTTCATATCCTTTTAACCAATAAATGCAAATATTTGTATCAAGGAGATAAATCATAATTTAATTTCTCTTCCCCCAAATCCGGTTCTAAAGGAATGGATATCATCAATTATCTCGTCTGCGTTTCTATTATCTTTCCATATACCGCAAAGGCCGCTTGATTTTTTCTGGATTTTTTTTTTTGATTTTACAGTTACAAGAGTTTCCTTAAGCGTTTGCAAGATTTTTATAACCATTGGAAGTGCTTCATCGGGTATTTCTTTTATTTCATTTAATATTAATGTTTCATATTTACTTTTGGTTTGCATTATATATTAATATAAACCCCTACGTTTTTAAACTTAATGTCCATAAATATAAACAAAAGATTTTACTCTTATTCCTTCACCCTCGACCCGCCCGGCGGAAGTAACATCGCTATCTTATCTGGCGATGCGACATTCTTTATTAGTTTCTTGTCCTCGAATTTATCATTCATTATCCTGTGTATTTTCTTTGAGAGGTCGTTCTGGTTGAACTCACCCGGCTCGACCTCGATAACGAATTTCGCTTTCTTCCTTACCATACCCACAGGGCCACCGATCAACCTTTTCTCTTCACCCAGCTCAAAACCCAGGGCTGCGCCAAGAATCACATCTTTGAAATAATTACGTTTACCCCTAATCACAAAAGCGCCTTTCCCGACATACTCCCCTGTCTCCGGTGTCTTTGACACCTGGTTGGGGAGCACCCAGTAGGCGTCCCCGCTTGCCTGTCCCGATTTCCAGATGCTTGAATATGAAACCGTGAATTCTGCTGCCTCAAGGAGCGTGGATTCGGGGACAACTTTTCCCTCTGTTTTTATCATAACTGCAGGTGAGCCTGATACATGCGCATGGAAGAAAATATCCTGTTTCTGGAGGTATTTTTTTACTAAGTCCTCGTTACTTTGCGCATCCCTTCCCCCGATAACAAGAAACCCGTCTGATGAGATAAACCACCTGAACTGTTCGTACCATTTTGGTTTTGATTTGAGTATTTTCTTCTTCTGCGGGGGAGCTTCTTTTTTCTCAGTTAATTTTTTTGTCTCCTCAATTGCAATAACTGCACCTTTTATTTTTCCTGATAATTTTTTCGACCTGTCGTAATAGACCTGGGAGTTCTGGGTCACTGGCAGCCTTATATCCAGTTCCAACTCTGTGTTATCGAGGAGCACGTTGATCAGGCCTTTGCCAGGGTTAATGGATTTTATCAATTTTGCTTCCGGCATCTCGGAGCTTTTCAGGATGTTCTTGATATCATCCCATGAATAACCTTTGTCCCTTGCGTTATTTATCGCTTTTAATATCCCGTCGCATGTCTGGTAATGCGCATAGATCAACTCACCTTTATGAACAAGCTTTTGCTCTTCATCCCTGAACTTTGAGAGCGCAAGCACCTGTTTCTGGAGACGGTATTCATATAATCCGGTTTTTTCGTCCTTCTTCGTTTCCGCCTCTTTTACCGCTTCATTTTTCTTTTTTGCCTCGCTACTGAAATATTCATCAAGAGCCTCGTTGAATGTAGCAAAAAAGATTTTTTCATTATTCTCATTCTTTGAAACTCCAATTATATCTAAACGTTTGAACGGAGTTTCAAACTGGGAAAGGGGGAAAGGAAGCACATCCATCTTAATCCCGTTTTTTGTGATAATATGCGGTTTTAATTCAGTGCTCAGCGGTTTAAATACCTCAGCAAGTGCATTCCGGATCGGGACAGGGTCAATTAGATCCCTGGCAGGCGTACTTTTTTCAATTCCAGCGCGCAGGCAAACTTCTTCGGCATACTGGCCCCCCATGTTCATTTTTGTCGCCATTGTTCTCACAATGTCAGAATCAGAGTGTGCAAACATTTCCTTTAATTCCTCTGCGGTGGTTGTGATCGGACTTAACTGCGCCGCTGGAAGCTCATATTGCTCGCCGCCTCTTACTTTCCTGTCCCTGAAGCTTATGGACTTTAAGGGGAGGATTATCCGCTTTTCCGAATCCAGCAGGACGATATTTCCCCTGGAGAATAATTCGACCAGAAGCATTGTTTTGTCCTCTCCACGCTGGATATGAAGTATGATTATCCTGTCAAAATCATACTGCACAATGTCTGTTATCCTGCCTCCGGTAAGGTGTTTGCGCAAAAGCATGGGGAAAGCCGGCGGCAATTTCTGGGCTGTCTCGGGGTTTTTTGTGAGATGGAAGCGTTTTCCCGCTTCAATTATAAGATTTGTTCTTCCCTCTTTGAAAATATGCAGCCCGATTCTTATCTCATCCGGCGAATGCTGGTATATCTTCGTAATTTTGGAATCGAGAAGTCTGGGATGCAATTCCCTTACCAGTGCCGCAACGTCCACGCTTGACATTTCCTGTTTCATGTAAAGGGGCTATATGAAGGGGATGTTAATTTAAGTTAACTCAAAAATCTGCGGATTTATTATATTTTGTATTCAACTAACAGCCGATAATACCACCGCCTTCACCCCTGCGATACATTCCCTCGTCCCGATCAAAATAACAATATCCTGCGCCAGCAATTGAGTGTCGCCAGATGGGTTGGTAATCGTCCGGGCGCCGCGCTGGATAGCAAGCACTGTTACGCCATATTTTCTTCTGAAACCGATATCTGCGAGAGACTTCCCGGCCAGGGGTGAAATAGCCTCAATTCTGATAGTTTCTATCTCAACATCAGGCAAATGCTGTTTTAATTCCGGAAAAACATCATACTTTTGCGCTACATTCCTGAAGATCTCATAACCGTCCTTCCTGACCTCATTGATGTGTTTTTCTATCTCGTTGGCAGGAATAAAAAAATTGTGCAGCACCCTTGAAATTATCTCGATGCTGGTTTCAAACTCTTCAGGAATAACATCATTTGCGCCAAGTGAAAACAGGGGCTTCACTTCACTCGTATAAGGAGTTCTTGCGATTATGTAAACATTGGGATTAAGTATTCGGGAAAGCTCCACGATCCTTCTTGTAGCTGATGCATCAGAAATAGCAATTACCACAGCACGCGCAGTTTTTATGCCAAGATGTGTGAGCAGCACTTCCTTTGAAGCATCACCATACGAAATTGGAATCCCCCGTTTCTTCTCAATCCTCACAGTCTCCGGGTTTATCTCAAGGATAACAAAAGGAATTCCGGATGCAGACAGCACTTTTGTAACATTTCGTCCATTAAGTCCAAAACCTACAACAATGACATGGTTCGTTAATTCCTTCGGTTCAAAAAAATCCTCGTGGAAGCGTCCCGTCTTGATCTTACTTGATATCGGCAGTCTCTCAAAAAACTCTGAGAATCTTCCGCTTCCCTGGATCATGAATGGAGTAAATATCATAGTTATAATAGAGGACGCCAGGAAGACCTGGTAATCAGAACCTGAGAACAGGCCAAAATTCATTCCTTCCTTTGACAATACGAACGAAAATTCACCGATCTGGGAAAGCGCAACACCTACAAGCACACCGATTCGAAGCGGGTAGCCCAGCACCATAGTGACAAGCGCTCCGGCGGTGAATTTTATCACAAGGATCAAAACGACTGCCAGAAGAACTATCAAAGGGTTACGAATCATGGAACCAACATCCAGCAGCATTCCTATTGAAACAAAAAAAAGAATACTGAAAATATCCTTTAAAGGAAGGATCTCACTGAATGCCTGTTGCCCGTATTCAGATTCAGATATCACAAGACCTGCAAGAAATGCGCCAAGAGCAAGCGATAAACCTACAAGCGAAGTTAACCAGGCGGTTCCAAAACAGATGAGTACTATACTTATTAAGAACAACTCGCGGCTGTGGGTTGAAACGATCTGGTATAGCATCTTTGGAACAACGAACCATGATACTATGATTATCAGGACAACTATTGAAAGCGCCCAAATAATGTTCACTGCCATGTCGAAAGCGGATACGCCTGTTTTACCGCCCAGCATGGGAAGGAGCAATACAACTGCCACCACGCTCAGGTCCTGGAAGATCAATATTCCGGAAGAAAGGCGACCCTGCGGTGAGTCCATTTCACCTCTGTCAGATAGCACTTTGAATACGATAGCGGTGCTGCTCATCGCCACTAAGATACCAATAAATATTCCTTTTTCAAAGGAAATACCAGCGGAAAGAGAGATCAATAGCACGGCTCCTGTGGTCAAAAAGACCTGGAGAAATCCTCCCACGAAAACGGCGCGATTGATCCTGATAAGCTCTGCAAGTGAAAACTCAATTCCGATCAGGAACAATAACAATATTACACCGACTTGCGCCAGCACCTCGATCAGCGAGATATCCTGTGTAACCCCCAGCATCGATGGGCCAAGCAGCACGCCTGCGATCAAATAACCCACAATCGGAGCTATATGGAGGCGATGGAACAGGAAATTAATACTGATCGCAGCGCCGAAAATTATTACAAAATCCTTTAAAAATGAGAGATCATTCATAATTTAAACGACATAAATAAAGTAATGAAACTATAAATAATCTCATGAAATTATTAAACCAAAATATCTTCAAGTCCGGACTTTTTCAAAATATCAACCGCTTTCTCGCATTCCCCTTTTGTCAGCATCCTGTTGATCCGGGGGAATTCATGTGCCCTGTAGTTGGGAGAATACTGGAACATAAGGTTAAACCTCACATTTGGGATGTTCTTTTTTGTCCATTCAATAATTGGCAGTGTGCAGCACTCGATATGGCCGGGAAGAACAAGCTGGCGCAGCAGTATCTCACCGGTTTTGTATGCGGTGTTGAAATTCCCGGTAACGACTGACCAGTAATCCGGGGCATTTGAATACTTGAGCGCACACTCATCATTCCCGTATCTCAGATCTCCCAGGTAAATATCCACTACTCCTTCAAGAAGCCTGGCAACTTCCTTGGAATAATACATATTTGAATTCCACACAATTGGCACATTAACATTCAGCGCGTTGAGGATTTTCAGGATCGTGTGAGTATGCGGAGTCGGGGTCACAAAATTCACATTTTTTGAGCCATATGCTCGCCGCAATGTGATGATCCTGGCTATCTCAACAGGTAAGATCGGAATACCTCTTTTTGGCGCTGTAGAGATTTGCCAGTTCTGGCAATAAACGCAGGAAAAATTGCAGCCAGTGAGAAAGATCGTGTGCGATGGCACAAGTTCAGGCTCTTCCCCCTGATGCATGAACTCGGCGGAATAACGCGATATTGCATCCATCCGGCAATAGCCGGTCTCTTTCTTTTTGCGGTTTATTCCACAGCGTCTTTCACAGAAATGGCAATTTTGAAGGATCTTATCGGCAATTGCTACTTTCAGGTCAAGGAGTGAAGGCGGGGCGCGAGGAGGAAGTTCATCGATAGAACTTATCTTATCGAACTTTTCCCTGAAAGAATTCATCGCTTCATCGTGTAATTTCCAGAGTTCATGAATATCCATTTCCTTGCGCAAGGGAACGCTTATGGATTGGGAAATAAGGAATTGGGAAGGAATTTGATCATTCATTACCTGAATGTATCTCTTAAGATGAATCGGGTCACTTGATTGCATTTTCAGATCCAATATGCTGTGGCTCTTAATAACGGTATTGAGGAGTTTATATGAGCCAGTGGATCATACTGGACAAATGAAACTGTGTCTATCTTTCTGGAAAACTATTTAATATACCTTCTCCATTATGATTTGCCTTCGCTTTTATAGAAACAAGAAAACTAATCAAAATAATGATAATCGGAGAAAATTAAATGGCAAGAATGCACACACGCAGAAAGGGCCAGGCAGGTTCAAAGAAACCCATAAGGACAGAGCCGCCAAAATGGTCAAATACGAATAAGGAAGAGATAGAGAATACCATTGCGCAGCTTGCGTCTGGTGGAAAGGGTCCAAGCGAGATCGGTATGATCTTAAGAGACCGTTATGGAGTTCCGGATGTCACAATGGTGACAGGTAAAAAGATCGGGACAATATTAAAAGAAAAGAATGTTGCTCTAAAAGTTCCGGAAGATATTCAAAGCATCATTCTGAATGTCCTTGATCTCAACAAGCATCTTTTGAAGAATAAGAAAGACGTTCATAACAAGAGATCTCTTAACAACATGATTTCAAAGATCAGAAGACTTGAAAAATATTATCACCGTGAGGGTGTACTTCCAGAAGACTGGAAATTCTCTATACAGAGAGCAGAAATGCTCATTTCAAGATAAGTCCCGATGACTGATGGAAAAGAAAGCCTCGCTGTAATTGAGGCTTTGAGTAAGCAAGTAGCAGAAGCCATATTGAAACATGATCGTGTGAGGCTCATATCTCACAACGATGCAGATGGTTTATCTGCTGCCGGGATCATGTGCAATGCCCTGCACAGGAAGGGCATACTTTTTCATACGACTATCGTTGGCCAGTTTGACCAATCGACCATCGAATTGATAGAAAAAACATCCGGCGATCCAGTCATCCTTTGCGATATGGGAAGCGGCCAGGTGGAACTTACTTCTAAAATAAATGATGCGATAATAATAGACCATCATAAACCCACGGGAAAACTGGAACATGTACATTTCAATCCTCATCTTGCAGGCATCGATGGCTCAACCGAATTATGCGCTGCTTGCGGCGCCTACATGGTGGCGCGCCAGATGGGAGATAATACTGACCTTGCAGGGCTTGCCCTGACAGGTGCGATGGGAGATAAACAGGCATTTCTGGGCGCGAATAAATTCATCCTGGACGAAGCCCTCGAAAAAAAAGTAGTTACAATCACTAAAGGGCTCAGGATGGGGGATGCACCTATTGAGGAGATATTTGAGTTTAACGTTGATCCTTTTCTGGATATTACCGGAAATAAGGAAAAGATCAAGGAATTTCTTGATAAGCTGGGTATATATGGGAAATTAAAAAATCTTTCTAATGAACAATTGACAAAGCTTTCTTCCGGGATCATATTGAAGCTTGTGAAACAGGGAAGTTTTGCAGCAGTAGATTCACTGATCGGTGACATTTATACGCTTGACAGGGAGGTTGTCTCGAATATCTATGATTTTGTAAATATCCTCAATGCATGCGGTAAAGATGAAAAACCGGGCATTGCCCTGACTCTTTGCATGCGGGATGCTTCGGTCATTGACGAGGCAAGAACAATTGTGCGTGAAAACCAGCGCGTTCTTATAATCGCTATCAGGAAAGCACAGGAACAGCTTAAGTCAGCTCGCAGTTTCAGGTATGTGCTTCTTGACGATTCAAGCGGCAGCGGTATAATTTCGGGAACTATGACGCGTTATCTGTATCCTGATAAGCCTTTCCTGACATTTAACGAAGTTGAGGGAAAAATAAGGATATCAGGACGGGGAACGAGAAAATTGGTGAATGCGGGACTTGACCTTGCAGCAGCGATGCGGGAAGCTTCAGCTTCGGTCGGAGGGATGGGCGGAGGACATGATGTGGCATCCGGAGCCACCATCCCTATAGGAACAGCCATGAAATTCATAGATATTATAGATTCGATCATCGAAAAGCAACTAAGGTCAAAAGCATGAAGATCAAAGGAAAATTGATTTTTAAAAGTGACAGAGCAGATGAACTGGTAAATATTATTGCTCAAACACTTGCGCCGGACAATGTTCCTGATATGGAAACCCGGATCACAGGGAATTGCGCCACGGTGGGATTCGAGGGAGATAAGGTGGGGACTTTGCTTTCATCGGTTGATGACTACCTGATGAATGCGAAAATAGCATATGATATACTTCTCCAAAAGTATTAAGTATCCAATGATCTATTTAACGCATGATTTTTGTGAGCTTATTCACATCTTAATCATATTATACCGGAGGAAATTAATTGGCAGTAGCAAAGACAGAAGGCTGGAAAGCCAAACAATGGTACAACCTTGTTGCACCTGAAATGTTCGGAAAAGCAAATATCGGAGAAACAATAGCTGATGAGCCGGAAAAGCTGATCGGAAGAAATATCGAGGTCACACTTGGGGAATTGACGAACGATCTTTCCAAGCAGAATACAAAATTGATACTTAAAGTAGACAGCGTGGGCGGCGACTCCGCTTATACTAAATACATGGGTCATCAACTCACACAGGATTACCTGCGCTCACTTGTAAAGAGAGAAACATCTTCAGTTGAGGCAAATGTTTCAGTAACGACAAAGGATGGTTATACCATAAGAGTAAAGCCTTCATGTTTCACCATAAAAAGAGCACGAGAAGCACAGGTCAAAGCTATTCGCCAGATAATGAATACGGTTATCCAGGCAAAAGCGAAGGAACTGAATATGGAGCAGTTCGTCCAGGACATTGTTACAGGAAAACTGTCCGCTAATATATACCATGATGTAAAACCTGTATATCCACTCAGAAGAGTCGAAGTCAGGAAAACCCAAATAGAGGCTGAACCTTTAGCCTCATAAATCTTTTTTTTAAAACTATTTTTTCAAAAAATATTGTTTTAGAGATTAGTTTCTCTCTTAATTTCATTCACTTTTTCTTTCAATGTCTCATTATCGATCTTTAACATGATAAGTGTCGCTGCAAGCAGGAAATACGCAGCAAAATTAAGCAGGAGATAAGATAATACATCTCCGCCAATACCTCCCCCGCCTCCACCCGGGCATGGCCCGACAACACATGGATGCATTCTTGAATAGAATCTTACCGAAAGAAAACTTATTGGAACACTTATAAAACCGATTATCCCGAAAACCGCAGAAAGGCGTGCCCGTTTTTCAGGTTCTTCGACAGCCTGGCGGATCATCAGGTAAGAGATGTATATTAAGAACAGGATGAGGGATGTATTTAGCCGGACGTCCCATGATACCCAGTAAGCATTCCATGCCGAGCGTCCCCATATTGATCCACTGATAAGGGTAAGAAGTGCAAAAATAACTCCAGCTTCTGCTGCAGCTAATGATACTATATCCCATTTCTGCTCTTTTTTCCTGAGATAAAGTATGCTTGAAATAAATACAATAAAAAAAGACAAATATGCTGATATTGCGATCGGAAGATGGAAATAGAATATTTTGAAATTATTAGGGTCACCTGCTGCCTGGCCGGGATCTATCGGAATAGGTGCAATGAAAAAATCAATATATACCGAGATCAATATCAACGCGGCAGTAATCGCATAGACAATTTTTTTTAACATACTATTACCACATTAAGTTTCATATGTCATAATATTATCCATTAAGAGTTCGAAGTCTTCAAAGATCTTTAGTCTGGAACGGTTTTTTTGATACTGTGACTTTTCAGACAGGATCTACAGGATGGACAGGATATGATTGTAATTCTGTAAATCATTAGTCAATCACGTTAAAAGCAAATAATATAGTATGTGAATAATAATATTAATTGATAAATAGTAACTTTTATAAGATATTAAAAGATAAGAAAGACATATATGAGTTTGCCACGAGAACATAGTCAAGAAAATCTAAGCATTGCATATATTTCCGCAGTTGCTGCCAAAGCAGGCTTTATGTGTTCTCGTCCTCAAGATTATGGAACAGATATTGAAATTGGTATTGTTGAGCAATTTGGCAATGTTAGAATAGATACTGGATTTAGACTATGTATTCAAGCAAAAGCATCTCATAATTATACAATTTCTGACCCAGATAATTGTGTTGTTTATGATCTTGATGTCAAAAATTATAACTCATTAATCATGGAAAGTCGTGGTATTCCCGCAATACTTGTTTTATATTGCATGCCAAGTAATGATGATGATTGGCTATCGGTTCATGATAATTGCACCACTTTGAAATATTGTGGTTATTGGATATCCCTCCGAGGGAAACCTGAGTCGGCAAATAGTTCAACACAGAGAATTAAAATACCAAAAGAACAGATGTTCACGGATTTGACTTTAACATCTATAATGGAACGCATCAAAAATGGGGAAGCTGTATGAATGAGAATCTATCTCAGAAGAATTACCCTATAGAACAGGTAAGCGTTTCAAATTTGAAAAACTACCTTACTGATAGAGGTTGGAATCAGGAACATTTTGGGCGTGAAGAAGTATTAAAATTTAAATCACCCCAACCGATTCAAGGACAGGAATATTTTGAGATTTTAATACCATCAAAAAAAGAATTAGTTGATTACGAGAGAATTGTAAAAATTGCATTAGAATCGATTTCATTTTTTGAGAAACGAAATTTTGAAGATGTATTGACTCAAGTTTTAAGTTTCGGTGATTTGCTCAAATTCCGTATTTCAACACCGACTACAAAAATGGGAAATATTCCAATAACAGATGGAATTGGTTTATATCAGAGTATAAATGATTTTCTCATTTATAGTGCATGCGCAGAACTTTCTCCGCAAAAGAGTTTTCCCCGAAAATATAAAGAAGCTGTTAGTTTGATCAAGAGTTATCAAATTGGGCAAAGTCAATATGGTAGTTATATTGCAAATGTCCAATGTAGATTACAGAGACCCAAAACAAGAGATTTAGATTTGGAAATGAATTCTATTCCGCTCGAACCACCAATGGGCAGGAAAACCATAGTTCGTATATTGAATGGGCTTGAAAATGTTAATGAATCTATTCAAGAAGAAAGCTCAGAGCCGATCGTAAATCATTACCCTGAAGGACTAAATGCAAATATGTGCGATGCATTAGCGGATATTATTGAAATTGGGCTTGGCAATGCAATAAATATTTCTGCGAATCTTGAGCCAATTTGGACGGTTCCAGATAATATTCATACAAACATAACATTACAGCCGTCATCAAAAGGATATTTAATAGAAGCATCAGAGATTCTGAAAGGAGAGAATCCTGAAGAAAGAATTACATTGAAGGGTTATGTTTTCCAACTAAAGAGAATACCTACAGAAGAAGACAACACTATTAAAATGTTAATATTCGATGAAGAAGGAGAAACTAAACCCGTAGATGTAAAACTTAATGATGAATCATATCGATTAGCTATTGATGCGCATAGAGATTCGCATCAGATTCAAATAACTGGAATATTAAAAAAGTTGGAAGAAAATGGTATCTCAATAATCCAGAGAATTTGGAACTATCAGATGAAATATAATGAATGCAATTCTCTATTGCTAGAGGCGAAAAAAATGTCAAAGAATCTTCAATCTTCTATTGTATATTCAAACACCATTTGAGCAACCACAAAAAAAATGATATCATACACCACAAGTATCTGAAGTTCACCTGAAATATCTGAAATATCACCATTTGAAAGCATTGTCGCCGTTGCGGTTACTGCGGACAGGATCACAGGGATAAGGACGGGAAATAAGATCACAGGAAGAAGTATTTCACGCGTCCGGGTATTTACAGTAAGCGCCGAGAGAAGTGTTCCCACGAAGATGAACCCGAAGGTGCCCAGTATTATGACTAAGATGAGACCGGGCAGATTCTTGATATCATAACTGAAAAGCACAATAAAAATGGGCAATGCGGCAATTTCCATAAGGAACATCAGGACTGCATTGGACAGGACCTTCCCGTTATATATATCGCTCCTGTCAACGGGACAGAGTTTTAATCCATCAAGGCATCCCTCTTCCTTTTCTCCGGCAAATGAGCGTGACAGGCCAAGCATCCCTGCAAAAGTAAAGGCTATCCATAGCATGCCCGGCGCAAGTATATCTATGATTTTCTTCTTAAGGTTTGGAATAAATATTGTTGCTTCATTTCCGAATGCAAAACTAAAGATAACCATAACAAGAAGTGCAAATATGACCATGGAGTTAAGCATTTGTTTTGTCCGGAATTCTGCCCGTAAATCCTTTTTTGCGATCTCAAGGAATTTCATTTTCGCTCCTCCACGTGTTTATCATATATCGCCCTGCACTGGAGCAGGTCCTTGATCTCGTTCTCCCTCATCTCATAAGCAATTTTCCCTCCTGTGAGAATTATCGCCCTATTGCATAACGAAATACCATGCTCGATATCATGGGAAATGAGGATCCGCGTCTTATCCTGCGCATTAGTACTTCCAAGGATCCTGTCAAATGTTGCGATCGCATGCTGGTCTAATCCCGTATAAGGTTCATCAAGGAAAAGAATAGGGGGATCATGTATCAGGGCTCTTGCGATCGACAGGCGCTGCTTCATCCCGCGGGAAAAAGTCCTGACGCGGTCGTTTTTCCTGTGGGTCAATCCAACCTGCTTTAACAAGTCATCGATACGTGTATCGAGTTGCTGTACATCATACATTTTTCCGAAGAACCTGAGATTCTCTGCAGCTGTCAATTCATGGTAAAGATAGGTATCATGCGAAATGACACCAATTTTTTTCCTGATCTCTATGGGATTTTCTTTAATATCAAAACCGCCTATAGTGACTTTTCCATATGTTGGACTGACAAGTGTTGCCAGTATCTTTATGAGCGTGGTTTTTCCCGCTCCGTTTGGTCCGAATATTGTGAGAAATTCACCTTTTTCAATCCTTAGATTGATATTTCTAAGAACAACATTTGTACCGAAAGATTTTGATAGGTTTTCAATAGAGATTATATGGATTTCTCCTGTGTTACTAGATAAACTCATACAGGCTTTATATTTTCTCTTAATGCTATAATAAAAAGTAAGGAGAACTTGCTAGTTAACCATTAAATCTATAACTAAATATACCAATTTATAAAAGGGTGATTTTATTAAACCGATACTCCAGGTAGCTCTTGATGTTCTGGAAACAGAACGCGCAATACAGATAGCAAAAGAAGCAATAGAGGGCGGAGCAGACTGGATCGAGGCTGGAACACCACTTATTAAAAGCGAGGGCATGGATGCTGTAAGGAAACTAAAAGCAGCTTTTCCAGGCCATATCATCCTTGCGGATATGAAGACTGTAGACACGGGGGCCATGGAGGTGGAAATGGCAGCTAAAGCCGGTGCTGATATCGTTATAATTCTGGGAAGTGCCGATAACTCAGCAATTAATGAGTCTGTAAGGTCAGCCCGCAAATACGGGGTAAAAATAATGGCAGACCTCATTTCTGCCCAGGCTCCAGCAAAAAGAGCAAAAGAACTTGCAGAACTGGGAATTGATTATATCAATATTCATGCGGGGATCGACCAGCAGATGATGGGTGAAGACCCGCTGTATATCCTGAAATCGCTTAAAATCAATGTGCCGATCGCAGTCGCCGGGGGCCTTGATGCGCAAAGCGCAGCAGCTGCGGTAATATCCGGAGCAACGATTGTTATTGTTGGAGGAAATATCGTTCGATCATCCAATGTTACAGCCTCAGCAAAAGCCATTCGCGAAAGTATTGATAATCCTGAATCGTCCCCTGATGTTGAAAAATCAATGGATGAGAAAACCATCGAACTGCTAAAACATGTATCCACGCCCAATATATCGGATGCAATGCACAGGAAGGGCGCAATGAAAAACATCCATTCGATATGCATCGGAACAAAAACTGTGGGAAAGGCGGTTACGGTGCAAACATTTGCAGGGGATTGGGCAAAGACCGTGGAAGCTATCGACATCGCTGCCGCTGGAGATGTTATTGTTATCTACAACGGAAGCCCCCATATAGCGCCATGGGGAGAACTTGCAACCTTGAGCTGCATTAATAAAGGGGTTGCAGGCGTTGTGATAGACGGTGCGGTGAGGGATGTTGAGGATATCAGGAAAATTAATTTCCCTGTTTTTGCGACATCGATCGTCCCGAATGCAGGTGAGCCAAAAGGTTTTGGTGAAATAAATTCCCAGATACAATGCGGGGGGCAGACCGTAAATCCGGGGGATTTCATAGTCGGGGATGACAATGGTGTTGTGGTAATACCGCGGGAGCGTGCTTATGAGATAGCGCGGCGGGCAGTCGAGGTTGAAAAGAACGAGCGGCGGATACGGGATGAAATAAAGAGGGGGAAAACGCTGTCTGAAGTGCTATATCTTGAGAAATGGGAAAAGCACTGACTTGTAGGAGTGAGATATAGATTTGTATTCCTTAATTATTCTGGCTTTCTTTTATTGTTTATACAATGCTTGGACAATGTCCCAAAATCACACCAAAAGATAGGATTAAATACTAATATTATCATGTAAAGATATTGGTTAGGTATGGTGTGCATCGTTAAGAAAAACGAATTACATCAACCAACTTAAAAAGGAGGATATTATGGCTGGTACAGAAGGACAAGAACTATCGTCTATAGATTTTCAATCAATGATTGGCGGCCCGTTGAACGCGGTCGTCAAAGCTCAAGCACAGTCTGCACAAACGTCTGTTGATTTCATCAAGAGTGTTGGATTCAATGCGGCGGATGCGAAGGAAGATCCTGGGAAGCCAACAATGGTCACTTTCGAATATACGAAAATTATTGATAAACCTGGTCCGTTAGTTGATGGGAAACCTGGCCCCACGGTTCCGACGCCGACAGATATGAAACTGACTGTTCCAATTCTCACGATGCTTCCTATTCCCTTCATAAGGGTTGAAGAGGTAACGATTGACTTCAACGCAAAAATAAATTCTGTTGTTGAGACGACAACGGCATCCTCGTCAGAACTAAATGCGTCTCTGGCGGTTAAAGGCGGGTGGGGACCAGTATCTGCCGAGTTGAAATGCAGTTACAGTACCAAGAAATCCACATCTTCCACCGACAAAACAGAGAGGACTTACAGCCTGGCAATTCATGTTAAGGCGGTGCAGGATGAACTTCCTGCAGGGATGGAAAAGCTCCTGGGTATTCTAGAGAATAACATCAAAGAAGTACCGGCAGCAGCTGCACCCGCCGCGTAGGATAAAAGATTATAAGCCTGCAGGTAAAGGGAGATAGAAGTTTCCCTTTACCTGCATGGATTTTTGAGAAGGGAATATGGCAGATTTAGGCGAACTTTTAGGATCAATGATGTGTGGGGTAATTCGTGCCCGTCGCATGGCTGATGAGCAAACAGCAGCGCTGGCAGAATACTACAAAAGCAACCCGCTCCTGGAAGGTTTGTCGGTTCCTCGCATACGTATTCCTGAATTGACCATTGATATGCCCATGCTTATCGAGATTAGCCTGGAAGGACAAAGCGGGGAGATGGCAGACCCGACAATTATTGCAGATGCAGCAGAATCACAACTGAAAGCCACTTTGTCCAAGGAGAATATCAAGATTAACCCGGCTTTCCATGAAACGTTTTTAAATGAGGTAAAAAACCGGCTTGACCTGGTAAAACAAACACAAGCTCCTATTATGAAAGAAACCGTCGCTCGTAGTGTGCAGGATGCTTTTGCCGCCACTGTAGCCAAAATGAAGACCTCCCTGACTCCATTACACAAGGAAGCCATTGCAAGAGATCTTCGTGCCAGGGTTTCAACAGTTGGCATAGCCAAAGAGCCTGTGCCTTCAAGTATTGTGGCTAACATCAAAACGGCCGATGTTAAAGAACAGGCATCAAATACGACCGTCGTGCGCCTGAAAATCACACTGAAAGAAGAAGGTCTTGAATGGGCTACACAGTCGAGCGAATCCGGGGGCGTAGTACGCACGTTACAGCCAGAATGATTGGCGAAGGTACATAGGATGCAATGTATTCTGAGGGAAAAACTCATGGCGCAGGCGATGAAACTTGCAGGCGTCAGCAATGTTTATCGTACCGAAAGCTATCGTTTTGTGGATGCATATATCGCCTGGCTGGAAGAAGCTGAAAAGGACCTGTCCGGCTTACGATCGCCCATCGTCATTCTGCTCCAGGCAGAAAAAAGTTCTGTGATTTCAGTCCTGGACGGGTTCCTGCCCAACGATATTCAAGCAGGAAAAAGCATCAGGAAAAGCCAGAAAGCAGTTGCAGCCCAATCTTTGGAAAAAGTTTCAAAAGAGATCTATTCCAAAATAGAAAATATTGATAACACCCTTGATCAATCCAGCGAAAAATTATGTCACGCTATTGCTGTCCTGGCTATCAAGAAACCTGAATTGTATAAGAAGCTTAAAGTAGATCAGAATTGTGTAGAAACGATATGGAAAATGCTTGGCAGAACGCCAGAGACTATACCGACTTATAACTATTTTTGTGCAAAGCTTGCCTCTACAGACATAAATTACCTGCTCATGGATATTATACAGAAAATAGTAACCAATAAAACTGATGCCTTTGAAAACAGAACGCATTCATCTCAAATATGCTAACTAAAACCACTTATCCAGCGTCTTTTGCCCTTCGTCCGATGCTTCAAGCAACCGTTCCACGGCCTTTGATACTCGCACCTGCGAAAAATCATGCTCATTGCAAAGGAACTTTATTATCGCCTTTCCATCAGCTTTTTTCCACTTAATCTCATAATCTGTTGTGACATCAGGATGCAGGAACAGATCCTTTATTTCCTGCAAGTTCTCTATCCCGGAATTCAATTCACGAAGCGCGGCTTCGATCCCCCCTTGTTTTTTTATGAGTTTCAGCGCCTTTTTCGGGCCTATGCCTTTTATTCCTTCATTATAATCAGTGCCAACAAGGAGCGCAATATCGACCAGTTGTTCCTGAGAGATCCCAAGCGCGTCAAGCCCTTTTCCAAGTTCGATAAGCTCAGGCTTGACTTCTACGAAGATCCCCTTACCGGCAAGTTTTCTTTTTCCTGTTACTGCAAGGTTCCTGACAACATATGGCGCCCCGAACAAAAGTGCGTCATAATCCTGTGAACCTGCCGCATACGCGCTTTTATTATGCGCCATGAAGGCTGCCTGGGCTTCCCCTTCAGATGGCGCCTGGACGACGGGAATGCCCATAAATCCTAGCAGGAGCTTTGCATCTTCAACCATGTTGCCTTTTAGCCGTGAAGACGCCTGCGCATGTTTGAAGGCAGCTTCATCATCACCTTTTGCTTTTGCTTCTTCGTATTTTTCCTGCGCTTCGATCCGTATTTTTTTTCGCTCCTCGATAGTGTTATTCTTGAAAATTGGAGGTGTCCCGTCAAAAACGAATATTGGCTTTATGCCTTCTTCTATGAGGTTAGTGGTCCTGTACAGGAAACCTGAAAGATGGGATGTGACCTCACCGTGTGTATCCTTAAGCGGTGTACCATCGCGCTGGCGGATTATGCTCAGGAACTGGTAAAGAGTATTAAATGCATCGATTGCGATTATTTTGCCCTTAAGGTCAGGAAATTCGATCTCCTTTTTCTCAAAAATATCTCCGAGATCTACTCCCATTCTTCACCTTAAATCAATTGTACAACCTGACATCGATCACTGAATCATTATCGGCATTAATGCCTTTAACGGTCAACAGGTTGCCTTTGCGATTGACCAATTCAGCCGCAGACACCTGTACCTGATGCTGGTCAGAGGATTCCATGTTCTTATGAACGATCAGCATCTTGGTTCCTTTTTCAACCATCGTGCCTCCCAGGACCTTTTCAAAATCAGAATATATTAAAAGATCAGCCAATCCCGAATTGGATGTTTTTATTATGCCTATGGGTTTGATCTTAAGATTCACCTGGATGACCTCTATAAATATATCGTGTAATCATGCGGCGTTGCTTATATCTTTTTCGTAAAGTTCCGGATTTTTCAAATATTTAGTGAAGCTATCCCGGATTTAACCGCATCGGCTGATTTCCCAAGAGCTTTTTCTTCCTCTTTGGTCAATTTAAGTTCCACGATCTCTTCGACACCGCGTCTTCCAATTTTTACAGGCACACCGAGGTAAATATCCTTCCTGCCGTATTCCCCGTTCAAATAGGCACATACCGGAAGTATCCGTTTTGTGTCCTTTACAACTGCTTCGACCATATTCGTCACCGCAGCAGAAGGCGCATAAAATGCACTTCCTGTTTTTAACAGATTCACGATCTCTGCGCCGCCGTTCACTGTTCTCTCAACAAGGCGATCGATGGTGGATTGTGACATAAGCTCAGTTATCGGGACACCCGTTACTGTTGTGAACCTGGGCATTGGTACCATCGTATCCCCATGCCCTCCAAGCACCATCGCATTTATATCCCGGACAGAGCAGCCAAGTTCCATTGCGATGAACGTGGCAAATCTTCCCGAATCAAGGACTCCACTCATGCCAAATACATGTCCGGGCTCAAAACCCGTGGTTTTAAGGGTCACGTAGGTCATTATATCAAGAGGGTTCGTAACAGTGATTACCACTGAACCGGGAGCATAGCGTTTTATGTTATTTGAGACATCAGTTATTATCTTTGTATTAATTTTAAGAAGATCTTCTCTTGTCATGCCGGGTTTTCTTGCGATCCCTGCCGTGATGACAACAACATCCGAACCCTCGATATCCTTATAATCATTCGTTCCTGTGACCTTTGAATCATAACCAAAAAGAGGCCCGGATTCCATCAGGTCAAGGGCTTTTCCCTGGGGCAGCCCTTCAACGATATCCGTAAGGACAACGTCCCCAAGTTCTTTTTCCGCTATTCTTTGCGCTGCTGTTGCGCCAACCGCGCCGGCGCCGATGATCGTTATTTTTGGCATATGTGTTCTCCTGAGTTTGGGAGGTTAGGAGGGATTTATGGAAGATAAGAGTTGTGTTTTAGGAGACAGTTACAAATGCTGTTGGTAGTTATCCTGAGTTAAATTTTTCCCAAAAATTAGTAGGAAAGCTTTATATATTCACTTAGTGAATAATTCAGTTGGTGAATATATGAAGTTTATCGACCGAAAAGAAGAAATACGCTATTTGAATGAAGCTGCCGATTTATCCAAAAGCAAGCTCTTTACGGTTTCCATTACCGGCCTTCGAAGAATTGGGAAGACCCGGCTCATCCTGGAAATATTATCAAAGGATGACATATACTTTTTTGTAAATAAAGACAAGGAAAGTGTAAGCCTCCTCCAGGAGTATGCCGACGTTTTAAAAACAAGAAAAATCCTTACCGGGCTTGAAACATTGAAGAACTGGGATGAATTTTTCAAGGTATTATTCGAGAGGTTTAAGGGAATTGTTGTCTTTGACGAATTCCAGAATCTGGCTTCTGTTGACAATTCGGTTTACGGAACACTTCAGAAATATATTGACTTAAACGAGAACGAAGCAGGGCTTTTTATAATTTTCTCCGGCTCTACGGTAGGGCTGATGAAAAAGCTTTTTTCCGATTCAAAACAGCCTTTGTACGGGCGGCTGAAAAGAAAGATGCCCTTAAAGCCGTTAATGTTTCGCGATACGTTAGAAGTTTGCGAGACGCTCGGAATACGCGATATTGAGGAAGCTGTGCGACTTTATGCAATTTTCGGCGGATTCCCGAAATACTATGTTACTATAGAGGATGAGCGCCTTGGCAACGCAGGTTTTGAAAATATCATGGACAGACTATTTTACAATGAAAATGCCATTCTTGAGGATGAAGTAAGCCAGATACTTTCACTTGAATTCGGCAAAAGATCCGGAATATATTACGACATTCTTGCAGCCATAGCATCCGGAAATACAAGGATAAGCGAAGTTGCATCGTTCCTTCGGAAAAAAGAAACCGCACTGACACGACAGATGAACGAGCTTATAAAACACTTTGAGATAGTATCTGTTGAGAAGCCGGTTACCGGAGGAAAAAGTATCTTTGTCATAAACCATCCGCTTCTGAATTTCTGGTTTAGGTTTTTCTACAAGGACTTATCGAGCTATAAAAGGCGGGAAGGAGTGATGATAAATAAAATAAAAGATAATACAAATGCATATGTAGGTTTGCGATTTGAAGCTGTATGCCGTGAATTTTTAATTTCCCAAAGTCTGAATTTTGAAAAAACCGGTAGATGGTGGGGCGCCTACAGGGACGTGGAAACCGACAAAAGAAAAATCGCAGAAATTGACATAGTTTCAATTAATGAACATGCTAAAGAAATTCTCTTCTGTGAATGTAAATGGCAGGATAAAGTCGATGCTAAAAAAATCTTAGCCGAGATAAAGGGGAAAACAACGTTTGTCGATTGGAACAGCGGCAAACGAAAGGAACATTACGCGATTTTTGCAAAGTCATTCAAAGAGAAGATAAAAGGGCCGGATTTGATGCTGTTTGATTTGAAGGATTTTGAGAAAGCCATGAAACATGATATAGTTGAGAGTGAAAAATAATATTTGTGTCTTAAAAAAAGTTCGATGCGCAGACCATACCGTATACTTGTTCCGCGGTTAATGCCGCCCGGACTTTTCATACTCCTTTTTTAACTTCAAAGCATCAACTTCAAGATTCGGGCTTTCACAAATAACCATCCCCTGAATATCAAAATCCGAAAAAGCCTGAACAAGTTCCCGAAAATTAAAATCAGACTTTTCTAATTCAAGATGGTTTTTTTCTCCCTTCACAGAATATTCTATTCCTGAAACATGTATGTGCATATTGTTTAATCCTTCACGCCCAAGCTTATTCTCAATGCTGCCAAGAATGTGGGCAAATTCCTCAAGGGAGTTGTTTTTTCCGGTAATAGCATGAAGGTGCGAAAAATCAATACACGGAAAAACGCCTTCTACCTCAGTAATAGCAAGAACCTCATCAAGAATCCCGAACTGTGAAATTCGCCCCATAGTTTCTATACGAATCGCAATACTCAACCCTTCAGTATTCATTTGTTCGCGGATCTGGATCAGCTCTTTTTTTATTTTTTCATACGCAGCCTCACGAGTATCTTTCTGGATAAAACCCGCATGGACTACCACGCTTCTTGCCCTGCAAATATTCCCTATCCTCGCAGAATTAAGTATTCTTTCCCTGCTCTTTAGCCTTGTTTCACCTTCGCCATTGAGATTAATATAATACGGGGCATGAACGCTCAACTTTATATCCAGGTCTTTTGCAAGAATGTTTACATTTTGCGCAGTCTCTTCTTTCATCTTTACGCCGCGGACGAATTCAAGCTCCATGCATCCAAGACCAAGCTCATGAATACGCTTAATTCCGGAAAGACTGTCACTGCCACTTGAGCTTATGGGTGTCCCGGCAGTTCCAAAAAGCAATACCATTTAACCCTCAATGAGTTCGCTGGATCTTGAATAATATTCCCTGCCAAATATCTCGATAGATATCGCTTCTTTCAGGATATCAGGAAGCATCGCATTCTTTTCGTTCATAAGAGTTACCCTTTAAAGGTTGAGCCCAATAGGTAATAAAGATTGGTATGTAGTTTATAAAAAGGGGAAAAACATATAGTTATGAACGCTACCATGACAGACCACCCCAAAGTTAAAAATTACATGACACAGGAAGTAGATACGGTCTCACCGGAAAATACTGTAAAGGATGTTATAGATCTTATTAAAAGGACAGGACATGATGGTTTTCCTGTAGTTGAATACGGAAAGGTCACAGGATACGTATCAGCGTCGGGTTTGCTGGAAAAAGCGCTGGATGAAAAGATATCCCATGTGATGAGCAGGGATGTTTTAGTAGCGGATACTGAAATGGAAATGAGCGATGTGGCACGCGTCATATTCAGGTCAGGCAAATCAAAATTGCCTGTCGTGGATAACAGCGGACATTTGCGAGGTATTATTACAAATTCTGATGTTATTCGATCCCATATTGAGAGGACAAGCCCACAAAAAGTCTGGACGCTTAAAAAGACACTTGAAACCATCCACAATATCCATGTAGATGTGATCCGGGAAACAGTAAATATTGATGAGCTCGTTCCTACGCAACCCAAGGTCTATGCGGATGAACTCGATGGAAGGATATACGAGTTAAAGAAAGGTCTTGCTGAACCAATAGTTGTTATCAGGAAAAGTAATAGATTAATTCTTGTAGATGGCCATCACAGGGTAATTGCTGCCAGGAAACTCGGTATCAAAAGTATGGATGCCTATGTCATACCCATTGGTGATGAGATACATCTTGGCATGGAAAAAACCGCTAAATCATCAGGGCTTCATACTATGTCGGATGTCAGGATTCTTGACTATGCCAGACATCCTCTGGTTGAAATCACAAAAAGACTTAAAAAAGATGATGAGAACGGATTGACAAATGTTGGGCAATAAGACATTCAATATACAGCAAGTTTGGCGAGTATGTCGGTTTTTGAGATGAGCCCAACAAGTTCCCCGTTGACTTTTACCATCAGCCTTCCAACTTTTTCTTTATTAAATATCCTGACAACTTCGTAAAGTGGCATATCCCCATCAATTGAGATAATGTCCTTTGTCATGATATCTTTTATCTTAAGGCTTGTTTTCCCTTCTGCAAGCGTTTTTCCGATATCGGTCAGGGTTACTATTCCAACGATACCGTCCTTGTCTTTCACGGGTGCGCCGTGAATGTTATTGGTAACAAGGATCCTTGAAGCTTCCTGGATCGTGGCTGTTGCGGGGATCATTATGGGATTTTCATGGATATAATTCTTAACGGGTTTTTTGGGAAGTGATACCATTTCCTGTATTACAAATAATATTGTATTTTGGGTATCATCCCTTCCGATCACGGAACCCCTGATCACCAACCTGTTTACCGGAGTTGGTCCTATTATAAGGTTGTCTCCGACATCGAATTTTCTTATATCACCAATGACATGAACAGTTGCATTGCATAGATCGGGATGCCGTACAGTGGTAAAACTTATCTCTGCTACAGTGGCATTTTCTATCAATTCATCATTCCTTTTTAAAGGAACATTCATCTCTTTATCCATATCTGATAAGCTCAAAGCTCGATATGTAGCGCCAGTGGCTTTGTATCCCCCTTTTGGTCCGGGTACCCCTTCTACCAACCCAAGGGCTTTTAATGATTGCATCTGGTTCCTGACAGTACCCGGATTTCTTTCAATTATCTCAGCTATATCTTCCCCTTTGATCGCGTGTTTTCTTGTCCTGTATAAATTAATTAATGCCGTTAGGATTTCTTTTTGTATTGGTGTAAGTTCCATGAGATTCAGACTCTCCCTAATTCTTAGTATATTTAGGTGTATATATCTTTATTGATAATGATAATTAGCATTCTTTTGTCTTTGATATCCTACCCATTTCATTAATAATAGTATTCATTAATAATGAATGTTACTGATAATTTTTCAAAAATGGTACTTCAAGAACTCATAATCCATCAATTCAAGTGAAAATGATACAATGCCTAAGATCTAAAGAACAGCATGGAATGAAAAAAAGCAATTTATCTTATATTGCTCCTTTGCCTCTTTCTCCAGTCCTTACGCGGATTATTTCTTCGATAGGCAATATAAATATCTTACCATCGCCGATATTTCCTGTTTGTCCTGATTTGCAGATTATTTCAACGACTTTTTCAACATCCGGATCGTCCACTACAAGCTCGATTTTGGTCTTTGCAAGCATATCGACCCTGTATTCCTGTGTGCGGTATTGCAGCATAATTCCTTTCTGCCGCCCCCGTCCTTTCACTTCGTATGTTGTAAGCCCGATAAAGCCTGCGACGGCAAGCGCATTTTTGATGTCTCCCAGCTTTTCAGACCTGATAATTGCTTCAATTTTTTTCATGGCATCACCAGCATGATCGTATTTCGCATAAGTCGTAATGCTTTTTAAACATATGCTTTCTCTCCATGTTGTGTAATATCAAGACCTTCTATCTCTTCATTATCCGTAACACGCAGACCCATTGTTGCATCAAGGACCTTAAGTATGATCGCTGTGACTACTAATGAATAAAGCCCTGTCGCTATAACAGCGATGATCTGGGATTGGATTAAAACGTAATTACCAAAAATCAATCCATTCACTCCGGCAGAATTGATAGCCTCCGAAGCAAAAATCCCGGTAGCAATAACACCCCAGGCGCTTCCGACTCCATGACAGGCAAAAACGTCAAGTGAGTCGTCAATGTTCGTCTTTTTGTTCTTGAAATGCATGGCGAAGTAGCATAATAAGCCAGCTCCGGCTCCAATTACTATTGCCCAAAGTGGTCCCACAAATCCCGATGCAGGCGTTATTGCAGCAAGCCCCGCGACTCCTCCTGTGACTATCCCAAGAGCATTCGGTTTTCCACCATGTTTCCAGCTGATCGCCATCCATGAAAGCGCCCCCGCTGCCGCTGAAGTATTGGTAACGATGAAAGCATTTGCCGCAAGACTTCCTGCGGTAAGCGCACTCCCGGCATTGAAACCAAACCAGCCAAACCACAGGAGTATTCCTCCCAAAATTGTCATAGGGACATTATGCGGCGCCATATTCTCGCTCTTGAAACCTATGCGTTTCCCGATGATAATGGCTGCTGCGAGGGCTGCTAACCCCGCGCTAATATGTACGACGAGGCCGCCAGCAAAATCAAGCACTCCAAGCTCACGCAGCCATCCGCCGGTTCCCCATACCCAGTGCGCTATCGGATCATATACAATTGTTGTCCAGAGAAGGGTAAAAACGATAAATGTGCTGAATTTCATCCTGTCTGCAAAAGCTCCTGTGATCAGGACTGGAGTAATGATTGCAAACATCGCCTGGTATATCATAAACACAGATGCAGGTATTGTGGGGGCGTAATTTGGGTCTGGAGCGGCCCCGACTCCATTCAGGCCAATCCACTGGAGTCCGCCGATGAGACCATGTCCCCCTGCATCCGGGCCAAAAGCAAGGCTGTATCCAAATAATATCCACTGTATACTTATCAGCGCAAGAACTATGAAGCTCTGCGTGATAATTGCAAGCACATTTTTTTTCCTGACCATACCTCCATAAAAAAGACCCACTGCCGGTGTCATAAGCATAACGAGGGCTGCTGATATGAGCACCCAAACAGTATCTGCGCCGTTTATTGTATCCATATATATAACCTCAAATTTTAATACATCAATTTATAAGGCATACGGCTTCCTACTGAATAATTTACTATATAAATTTAACTATAAGTTGACATAAAGATAACAAACTTCAGATTAAGTATTCCGGAAAATTGCTAGTGATGTATCCTTTCAAGTTTAAAAAGTCAACCGGCACGCTTATATACTACATATCTGAATATATAACTCTTTCGCTGAGGTAGAAATTGAAAAGATTGGGAACTGTTCTTCATGCTATCGATAATTTACTGATAGTGCGCGCCGATAAAACACTGGATCTGGGTACTTTGAACCCGAATTCCATGATTGTCACAAAGACATTGCGCAAGCTCGGTAAAGTGAAAGAACTTTTTGGTCCCGAACAAAATCCCTACATTTCGGTAAAGTTACTAAATGATATAAAAGGCCCTGAAATAGCGAAACTAAAAAACGAAAGGGTCTATCTGGCATAAAGGAAAGGTGTAGAATGGTAGAAATTGAAAAGGTAAAGGAAATCGAGAAGACTGAACGAGAGAAAATAAAAGAAGGCATCAAACAGAAAAAAGAGAAGGAAAAACTCGGTCAGTTCGAAAAAGCCACAATTGAGTGCCCGGAGTGCAAGAGCCACGCCCTGGTTCATGATTATGAGAGGGCCGAGCTGGTATGCAATGAATGCGGACTTGTAGTGGACGCCGACTTTATAGACCAGGGACCGGAATGGAGGGCTTTTGACCACGACCAGAGAATGAAACGCTCTCGAGTGGGCGCGCCAATGACCTATACTATTCATGATAAAGGATTATCCACAATGATCGATTGGAGAAACCGCGATTCATACGGGAAATCCATATCCAGCAAGAGCAGGGCGCAGTTATACAGGCTCAGGAAATGGCAGCGCCGCATACGTGTAAGCAATGCAACCGAAAGGAATCTTGCCTTTGCGCTTTCAGAACTTGACAGGATGGCATCCGCTCTTGGATTATCCCAGAATGTGAGAGAAACAGCAGCCGTCGTATATCGAAAAGCCGTTGACAAGAACCTCATCAGGGGAAGAAGCATTGAAGGTGTTGCCGCAGCAGCTTTATATTCAGCGTGCAGGCAATGCAATGTCCCCAGGACACTTGATGAAATAGGTGAAGTTTCAAGAGTAAGCAGGAAAGAGATCGGAAGGACATACAGGTTCATCTCAAGAGAACTGGGTCTTAAACTTGTCCCGACATCGCCAATTGATTATGTGCCGCGCTTCTGCTCAGGATTGACCCTGCGCGGGGAAGTCCAGTCAAAAGCAGTTGAGATTCTCAGGCAGGCATCAGAGAAAGAACTCACAAGCGGAAGAGGTCCGACGGGCGTTGCAGCTGCAGCGATCTATATCTCCTCGATCCTTTGTGGCGACAGGAGAACCCAGCGCGAAGTGGCTGAAGTAGCAGGCATAACAGAAGTAACGATAAGGAACCGGTACAAGGAACTGGCGGAGGAATTGGATATTGAAATTATCCTTTGAGGATAAAATATCCATAAATAAGGAAATTTAAAGCAGAAATAAAAACAAGATAAACGCAGATTTGTTACTTCGTATATGCGTTTATCTGCTTTAATGTGGGTTAATAGCAGATATGGAATTTGATGAGTGGGAGCAGATATACAAACTTATCCTTGAGGATATGCATTATGACAGGATATATGATGAAGCATCGGCGCGCCTCCTTTCCAAATTGCTTGAGACAAAATCAAGGAAAAAAATCCCTGATGTCATTGATATAGAACTTGTGCATAAAGCCATCAATGGAAACGATGTTCTCGTATGCGGCAAAGCGCCATGCCTTAAGGATGATATGAAAAATGTCGATTTTAAGAAATATGTGGTAATTGCGGCTGATGGGGCCACGAGTGTTTTGATAAATAATGGAATTGCTCCTAATGTAATTGTAACTGATCTTGACGGCAATATGGATGATGAAGCAAAAGCAAACGAATTGGGAGCCATAATGGTGGTGCACGCGCATGGGGATAACATGGATGCATTGGGTGTGGAAGTACCCCGGCTTAAGAGGGTTATCGGAACAACACAATCAACTCCTCTTTCAAATGTCTATAATTTCGGGGGATTCTCAGACGGTGACAGGAGCGTATTCCTGGCAAAGGAAATGGGAGCTAAATCTATAACTCTTATAGGTTTCGATTTTAAAGACACAAATGTTTCTCCAATCAAGAAGAAAAAACTCATGTGGGCGGAAAAACTGATAGATATGGTAATGGTTGAAATGGATTTTGAATAGTCAGATTTTATATCGATCAAACAGTTCTTTCCTTACCGGACATAAACAGACATCGGAATAACCAAAAGAAATCCTGTAAGGACAGAATTCATGGCTCAAGCATTTCACGAAATGTATCTTGTCATCAACATTGAGTTCAACTTTACAAATATTATCAATTTGACCTGATAAGCAGGAATGATTTTTTCTGCATTTGCCAGCCATTTTTAAAGTATCTTCATTTATTCTTATTCCCTTCGATCCGTTCATTTTTAAAACCACTATGTTATAGATTCAAATTCCAATATTTAACCTGATTGGATTGAAGTTGCTATGAAATATGATAATGTATTTATTTTAAAGCAGTCCATGTGTCTCGGATAGGATTTTGAAAAATAGACAATACGATATCAATATGCGAGGGATGGGATTTGAACCCATGAACTCCTTCGAGATTAGCCCCTAAAGCTAACGCCTTTGACCTGACTGGGCGACCCTCGCATTTTGCGCCATAGAGTGCGTAAGTTGATGTTTTGTGGAAGACCTAAATCTTGCGCCTTTGACCTGGCTGGGCGACCTCCGCACAAGCGTCCAGATGACTCTTATAACATAAAGCTTTGATGGCGGCGGAGAATTAGTTATTTCTTGTTGGCACATAGTTCAGGATGCAACCATGAAAGGAATATATGTTCTAATCCTCAGGATGAAAGAAACTAAGGACATCCGCGTAGGAAAACTCGGCAGGCTTCATTTCAGGAGAGGATACTATTCTTACGTGGGCTCAGCCCAGGGCAGCGCAGGTGAAAAACGCGTAACAAGACATTTCAATGTGGCTCAAGGCAACAACCACACAAGGAAATGGCACATTGATTTTCTTCTGCCGCACTCGGAGTTGATATGCGCGGTTTTTTCACCCACTGAAGAAGCTCTTGAATGCGTTGTTGCAAAAATACTCAGTGAATATTGCGAAGGTTTGCAGGACTTTGGATGCAGTGACTGTCAATGTGAATCGCATCTGTTCTTTACTGGTGGAAATATAATGGGTGAAGCTTCGGACATCTGCAAGGGTGCCTCTGGAAACGAAAGTATCATTATTTACCCTGACATGTAAGACCATATGGACATTGGAATAATCGGCGGCTCAGGATACACTGGCGGCGAACTTATGCGATTGCTCTCGTATCATCCCGAAGCAGCAATAAAAGCGGTAACTTCACGCAGCAGGAAAGGTCAAAAAGTAAGCGATACACATCCTCATCTTCGCAAAATTTGCGATATGGAATTTGAAGACCTTCAACCCGAAGAAGTGGCTTCGCGCTGCGATATTGTTTTCACGGCCGTACCTCACGGCACTGCAATGCAGGTGGTACCCGCGCTTCTGGATGCGGGTGTGAAAGTTGTTGACCTTAGCGCCGATTATCGCCTCAAGACTGATGTTTTTGAAAAAACATATAAAATGAAACACATAGATCCACGCAAAGCGATTTATGGCATCCCTGAACTGCATCCTGAGATTCCGTCGCAGCAATTTATCGCTAATCCCGGTTGCTATCCTACTGGAGCATCTCTAGCTGCCGCACCTCTGGCAAAAGCAGGACTCATCGAACGCGTTGTGTTTGATTCAAAAAGCGGTGTATCGGGCGCAGGAGTTGAACCAAGTGAGGTTTCCCATTACCCCAACATGGCCGAAAATATCCAGGCCTACAAACTTACGACCCACCGCCACCGCGCTGAGATATTCCAGGAACTAACGCGGCTTGATGGCGGTTTAAAAAGCATCTGCTTCACTCCGCATGTAATTCCCTCAGTGCGTGGGATTCTAACAACGGCGCATATATTTGTAAAAAAGGAATTGAGCGAAGAAGATGTGAGCAAAATATACAATGATTTCTACAAAGACAGGCCTTTCATCCGGTTGATAAAAGGCATACCGATGCTGGGAAATGTGCGCGGCTCCAATTTCTGCGACATTGGTTTTGAGATTGATAAGGGAAACGACAGGATAGTTGTGATATCAGCAATTGACAACCTGGTAAAAGGAGCATCAGGCCAGGCTATCCAGAATATGAACCTGATGTTCGGGCTTCCTGAGACAACAGGTCTCTGGCATCCGGGTCTTGCTCCATGAGGTAA
>JAPZAP010000056.1 GCA_027460585.1 Candidatus Methanoperedens sp.
GGTGATGTTCCGGTCTATCTTGACGGTATGATATATGAAGCAACAGCGATCCATACTACACATCCTGAATACCTGAATAATGAACTCAGGAACCAGATATTCCATAAAGGCATGAATCCGTTCCTTGCAAAATGCTTTGTCGAGGTCGATTCAAGGGAGAAGCGGCAAAAGATACTTGATGACCGCGATCCGTGCATCGTTCTTGCGACATCTGGAATGATGAACGGCGGGCCGGTCATGGAATACCTGAAACACTTCGGGCCAGAAGAAAAGAATACGCTTATTTTCGTCGGCTACCAGGCCGAAGGCACACTTGGCAGGCGTATCCAGAAAGGCTGGCAGGAAATACCCATGCATGCAGCGGGAGGAAAGACTGAAACTGTCAAGATAAATATGCACATCGAAACAGTTGACGGTTTCTCAGGTCACGCAGACAGGATGCAGCTAATGGAATATATCCGCAGGATGAGACCGCGGCCAGAGCATGTCCTTACGCAGCATGGCGATGAGAAGAATTGCATGGATCTTGCCAGTTCGATCTACCGCAAATTCAAGATCGAAACACGTGCCCCGATGAACCTTGAAACGATAAGACTGGCTTAATTTCAAGGTAGTTTTTTTTTGCAATATCGAAACTTTTATCCGTTATAAGAGGGTAAGCAATTTAATAAGTTCATCAGGTTCGTGAAAATTATGGTTGGAAAGAAAGAAATCAGTTATTCCATATGCAGTCTTGTATTGATAGGTATTTTTATAATAGTCGCATTCAGCGGCACTTCATTGGCAAGAACAAACTATGATATGACAAAAACGATCGATCTGAACAAATTTTTCAATGTCCCAATCATTGAAGCAAAAGCAGGAGAAGTACTTAATGTGGAATTCCAGGTAACATCAGGGAGTGATATCGATGTCCTGTTGATGACACCTTCGGATTTTGCTGATTACCAGAATGCGATAAAGAATAGTGGGCCGATCAAATATATAGCTGTTGGCTCTGTCTTAAAAAGCAATTATAAAAAATATACTTATACATTCGTAGAAGGCGGGGATTATCAACTTGTGTTCGATAATACCGATGTGCCAAAAAGTGGAGGTTCCCCTTTGAACCAGGTGGAAATGAATTTAAAAGTGTCAGTTTCAGCGACACCGCTTACTCCAGAACCAACGGGGGATATACCATACTCAGTGACCCCCAAAGCGTCAGGATTTGAAGCGATCCTTGCGGCTTTTGTTATTGTAACGCTGGCATTGCGCAGAAAATAAACTCTGTGGCAATTTTTTTCTGGTTATTAAGAAAAACAACGATCTAACAAGCACTGAAACGAATTTCAGTATCTTGAGTTCATAATAGTTTGCAGGAGTTAGTTGTTATTTTTTCCCGAAGTGTTCGTATCCTTTGCTTTTCAGTTCTTCTATTCCTTTAGCTCTTTGAATGAAAATACCTTCATTTATGACTTCACCGATAACGGTCAAGGGACAGGCTGATGTAACAATTCCGAGCTTGTCCGGGGAAACTGTGAACAGAAGCTCAAAATCTCCGCCAGTATAAACCACCGCTTGCAATAATTCATCACCCTCCAATAGATCGGTGACTTCGGGAAGGACCGGGAGCCTGTCCTCATATATTTTAAAGCCCAAGCTGCTTGCTTTGCCTATATCATGAAGTGAAAGAGCCAGCCCATCGCTTATATCCATCATGGATGAAATCGCACTGGTTCCTGCAAGGGCTATTCCTTCATTTATTCTTGGTACTGGTTCAAAAAGTGCTTTCAATATTTTTGCCTCAACAGAAATACCCTTATCCAGGAACATTATCGCTGCTCCTGCGGTTCCAAGATTTCCTGTTACGCAGACCATATCTCCGGTTTTTGCCCCGTTTCTCTGGACAAGATGCTTCTTTTTAATTGATCCCAGAGCAGTCCCGGTCATCGTGAGTTCATCATGAGAATCAGTATCCCCTCCTAAAATATGCGTATTGAATTTTCGTGTACAAGCATCCATGCCTTTGATAATATCTTCAAGAAAATCAAGCTCGGTATCAGGGGGAAGACCCATAGCCATCAAAATCCCAAGCGGTCTTGCGCCTTTTGAAGCAATATCGCTCAGGTTTACCGCAACTGACATCCATCCTATCTGCCACCCCGACATCTGTTGTGGGAAATCGGTTTTCCTGTGAAGCATGTCAGTAGTGACGAGAAGAAAATCATCGCAACCTATATCCAGAACCGCACAATCATCTTCTCCTGCGCCCACTACGATGTTTTTGTCATGCCTGGGGAGCAATTGCGCTATATGCCGGATCAAAGCTCTCTCACTGAGTTCACTGATTTTCATGAAAATGATAAGATTTATGGTTAAATAACAAACAATTCAACTATCTTTGCGTCCTTTGCGGTGCAAAAAATCAAACACCGCAAAGGACGCAAAAAGCGCAAAGTGTTGTGCATATATGTAAATTATGTTCTGATAATATTTATCAAACCCCGCGAAGCCTGTGAGAAACTTGTTTTCCAAGCTCAGTCAGCGCAAACTTCCCGCCGGTGTTGGCGATAAGTTCCCTTCCCACAAGTTCTTCAAGTGTTTTATCCGCACCAACCATTCGCACGGTCTTTGCTATCGTACGGCTATCCATTTCACCTTTTGAATCCAGAACGGCAAGAATCTTGCTCGCTTTATGGTCGCTTGCTACAAAACCTATTAATTCTTCCATTATTTCTCATCTCCTTTAATCTATATTGGGCTTGCGTTGAGATAACTTTATTGCATTCAAGGGACATTACAAAGCCGGCGGGCTAGCCCGGGAAACTCGGCGTTTCCTGTCACCCGAAACCGTCGATAGCGGGGGGCGAAGCCTGAAGAAGAAGTTCTGACTATTGTATGACCCAAAGGTTCTACTGTGAAACCCCGTCCTATGGGGCTGGTGTTGGTACAATGGCTTTCCTGAAGGAAGGTTTTTGTGCCTTAGTCGCGGAAAACGGTTAAGGCCCGGAAGGGAGCAAACCAGCCGTGAACAACTATCGCTCATGGGGGCGCGGGGCGGAGGCGAGCCCGTGATTAATCGTGCAGTGGAAGGAGCTACGACCGAAGGTGCGCCCGCTACTTTATGCAAAGAATTACCCGGAGTTGCAGGCTGTAATTACAATTTTTAATGACTTCATCGTTAAGTATATTCCAAATTAAATCATACCATGAACCATGTTAAAGCAAGTTTATATGGACCATAGCGCTACCACCGCTGTTGACCCTGCGGTCACAGAAGCTATGCTTCCTTATTTTTCTGAAAAATACGGGAATCCGTCAAGTCTCTACAGCATTGGCAGGCA
>JAPZAP010000057.1 GCA_027460585.1 Candidatus Methanoperedens sp.
TATTTTCGAGTATCTATCTTTACAACTATTCTCTGTTGTTCTTTTGCCACTTCTTCACATATGCAAAGTTCTTTTGGCAAACCGCATACAGCACACATTTCTGAACTCATTTATTGGATTAATACCTCCATTCTTATATTATACAAGATTGTTATATAGCTAGTTGATGCTTCCCGTATTAAAATATGATGGTGCAGAGATAGCAAGGAATATTGAGTTTGCCCGAACAACATTCAGGCATGCATTGGGTTTGATGTTTCGCAAATGTATCCAGTATGATTATTCGATGATATTCATACTGAAAAAACCGTCCCAAGTCAGCATTCATATGCTTTTTGTATTCTTTCCTATCGATGTAATATTCTTAAACGAGGAAAAGAAAATCATGGGTTTATCCAGATTGAGACCATGGGTCGGATATAAAGCGATGAAAGATATCAAGTATATTATTGAAATGAAGTCAGGAACGATCGAAAAGTTCCATCTTTGCTCCGGCAGGCAAATGGAATTTGATGATAAGTGATTGAATGGAACCTTATGACACTAAAAGGAAAATTAATTGATGATGTAGTATTATTCGAAAAACTTGCGATCGAAGAATTGCATAACAGGAGTTTTTACGGACGGCCAAAAGGTGATACGCTTGAAGTTTCCATTACCGAGAGCGCTTACCTTATTTACATGGGAAAAATAATAGTTGAATATAAAGGGACAGATCTGGATTTCAAAGATTTTTTCTTGAAAGCGTCATCCCTTTTAAAAAATTTTGAGTTGTATTATATTGTCTATAAAGATTTAAGAGAACGCGGCTACTATATCCAGCCTGCCGTCACCGGCTTTCGTGTATATCCACGTGGAGGACATCCTGGAAAGACACCGGCTGAATTTTTTATATATGTTACTTCAGAAAGGATACCGTTATTGCTTTCGGCCATAATAACGCATCTTGGGACGGTTGAAAACTTAAAAAAGCGATTAGTTCTTGCGATAGTAGATGAAGACAGCGACTTAACCTATTATGAGGTAAAAAAAACCGTTCCAAGTGGTACTTATAAATTAGATTCGGAAAAAAAACTGTCAACAGCAAGTCTGCTTGAAGACAGGGTTATGGTCTGGGATCCGGAGGCTTCTGCTGCACTTCAAAAACAGGGATTTTTTGGAAAACCAATGGATGAAGGACATCTACAATTATCGCTGATAGAATCATGTTATTTATTGAAAAATGGTGTACTGGAAATTGAAGACAGGGACAAGTTGAAGCTGGATTTTGCGGATTTTTCAACAATAGCATCAAAGATAGAATCAAATTTTATGGTTAAATATGCTGTTTATGAAAACCTTAGAAACAACGGGCTTGTTCCAAAAACAGGATTTAAATTCGGGACGCATTTCAGGGTATATAAGAAAATCGAAGATCTGGCAAAGCTGCCACACTCTGATTATCTTATTCATGCCATAGAACAGGATCATATCTTTTCACTACAGCAACTTTCACGTGCTGTACGCCTTGCAAACAGCGTTCGAAAAGATATGATATATGGTGCAGTCGATTCCCATGTCCAATTTTTCGTGGTTGGGCGAATGCGACTGTAAAAATTTCACTCCTCTTCTTCTTCTTTCTGTTTTCTCTTAACTACTTTCTCAAGTTTCTTGGCCCACATATCTTCAACTTTTGTGTATTCGCACTCAAGATAATGAGAAACAGCCTTGGCAATAGCATCCTTTGTGCTGCTTTCACCCGTCTTTGTTTTAAGCGCTTCAATATCATCTTCCGTAAGGACTGTTTGTGCGTGCATTATTTTTACCATTTTAATCTCCTTAAAAAAAAGCAATACTGAAATAATTTACAGCATACTTTTAATTATTACCTCATTATCATATGAAAAGTATTTAAACATTGCTGAGAGGTTGAAAAAAATACTATGGTTTGGGCCTCTTTGTCCTTAAAACCATAAAAGAACCCATTATTGTAAGTACCAGGTATGCAACCCCCGGGGCAGGAGATTTTTCAGGAGTTACTTGAACCGGTTCTGTGGGCTTGACCGGAGTATTTCCGGATGATGAAAAACTCGTCTCTGCAAGGTCCAGTTCATTTTGTGCATACCCAATAAATTCAAGAGCAGATTTTTCATCTTTGGCCCAGAAGAAAGATAACGCAGAATTTTGACTATTCGTATTGAAATCCTCTGCATTCTTCAGGTGGGCCTGCGCTTCCCCGACATCCAGACCTTTGATGTTTGCTTCTTTTATGCGTTTGGATAAAATCTTTGACCTTTCATCCACATCTGCTATTTTTTTCAAAACATCCGAAAATGAGCCTTTAAGAGATATAGTATCTGTGATTTTCAGATTCATTGGCGTCCATGTCGGCACCATAAGACTGTTCTGGAAAAGGATCCTGAAAGGTTTTGGTGTTACTGATAACACTTCAACTCCTTTTGGGAGGAATACCTGGCCCCGTAGATCGAGGTCAGAAGAAATTTTCATATCCGTGGCTTTCCCGGATGCTATAGTTTGCGGACCATTTAAAGGGATTTCGAGTGCATAATCATTCCCGGATTTCTTAGCGAAATTCTCAGCTCTAAAACCGATACGTCCATTCCAGGTCTCGCCGCTGTTCAATGGTGAATCGAAATTCACGATCAATTTTATTCCATTCTGGACTTTAAGCTGCTCCACAACCTGCCCTTTTGAACTGAAGGTGTGATCTAAATCATATATGACAGTAACATTGGACGCTGGTACCACAAATGAAAAACCATCAATCGGGTTTGAGCCTGGATTTCCTATTTCAACCTGGACAAGTTCATCTACGATCCCGTCTTCATTCAATGTAACGTTTATGACCCAGCGGTTAAGAGTTGCATCGCTGGCGGAGGCCGGAAAAGCAGTCAGCATAATAATAAAGATAAAAACAAAAACCTTATTCGTTGTCATTTAAAATCGCCATTCCTGTTTAAATTTCAAAACTAATAATGTTTGCGCTCACGATTTCTCCTGTTCTTTCATAAACGCTAAGTCCATGAGGCAATTTTTCCCTGAACTCCTTTGATCTTAGCGAATCAAGAAATTTGCGGATTTCCATGCAGCCTATGAGTCTTTTTGGGATGACAAAATCATATTCCTCATCGGCAATTTTTATAAACTTTAATCCATTCAATTCAGCCGCAGTTCGGATCCCTACACCCACATCAGCTTTCCCCAGCTTGACCGCAGCTGCGACCGCACTATGCGTCTTTGCTTCCGTATGATATCCTTTGATACTATTGATGAGGTCTTCAAAAGTTATATTACGCATCTTAGCGATATCCTTCAGTTTCATGTCGGTCATCACTCTTGTTCCAGAACCGGTATTCCTGTTGATGAATCTTGCATTTATGATATCTTCGAATTCCCGTATTTTGCTATCAGGCTTGATTATCAGTCCCTGTTCCCGAAGATACCCTTTTACAAGAACCGCATCAACTATTGCGAATTTTTCAAGAAAAGGAATATTATAAACCCCGGATTCATGCAGAAGGTGCACTCCTGCTATATCTGCAATGCCATTCTTAATGGCGCTTAAGCCGCCGGTTGAACCCACATTTATTATCCGCATTTTGAGGTCAGCCAGGTCTGCTATCGTATCAAGACCGAAACATTGGCTGCCCACGAAGAACAGATCCGGATCATCAATTTCCCTGTAAAGCGTGACTTCAACAACTTCACCCGCTTCTATTATTTCAACAGTTGACGGGATCTCGATAAAACCATCCGCTTCGGAAAGTGTGGTTATGGCTCCTGAGCCTTTCTCAATGGGATAAGCCATGTCCCTTATAAGACCAACTGGTAAAAGCTGGCTTCTGCCATCGGAACGTATCCGGACAGCCAGATGTGCTTTTATGTTATTATGTGTAATTTTTTTCCCGGTCATTTTCCTTATCATTGGAGCTACAAATTCATTGAAGATGGTAAGAGCCGATGCCGGATACCCCGGAAGCCCGAAAATAATTTTACCAAAAATCTTTCCGATAATTGCGGGTTTTCCCGGCTTGATATCGATCCCGTGGGCAAGAACTTCGCCATTCTCTTCAATTATCCTGTACATGACATCCCCGGAACCTGCAGATGTGCTTCCTGAAGTTAGGATGATATCGCAAGCTTTTGAGAGTTCTATTAAAGCATTTTTTATTTCAGTCTCATCATCCTTTACTTTACCATAGCGGACTGGAGTGCCCCCACACTCTTTGATCCCGCATGAGAGAGAAAATGAATTAACATCATAGATCTCACCGGCCTCAAGTACAGAACCCGGTTCCTGGAGCTCATTTCCCGTTGAGATTATCCCCACGGTCAAACCAAGGATATTGATCTTGCGTTTACCGATCGCGCAAAGTACACCGATTTCACGCGCGCCAAGATAAGTTCCTTTTGCCAGGACCCTTTCACCTGCCATGATATCCGAGCCCGCTTGCATCACATTTTCATTTATGGAAACAGGACGGTGTATAAAAACATCTTTATCAAGATTAGTATACTCAACCATTACCACGGAATCTGCGCCTTCGGGCATTACTGCCCCTGTTGCGATCTCGGCAGCTTCTCCTTTTTCCAGAACCAATTCCGGATTTACCCCGGCAGGTATTGAACCTGTGAGTTTAAGCCCGATCGGGCTGTCCTCGCGAGCTGGATAGGTATCTGACGCACGAACTGCATAGCCATCCATTGAGGCTCTCGTAAACGGAGGTACATCCACACCGGAAACCACATCCTGCGCAAGAATATGCCCGAAAGCATTTTCAATATCAACTTCTTCTGAATGCGGCTTTATATCAAGGTTCTTGATTATTCTTCCTGCCTCATCCCTGGTTACGAGTTTCCTGAATTCTTTTCTCACAGGCTTTATCATGGATGCAGGAGTTAAAACATTTTTCCAGAAATATCGGTTAGAAATTCTTTTGTATAACTTATGCATTATAAATACTATATGTCAAGTGTAACTTTTCTTGGAACCGGGGGAGGGAGGATGGTGGTCCTTAACCAGTTGCGAAAAAGCGGGGGATTCTGGCTTAAACTTGATGATGTGAATATTTTACATGATCCGGGACCTGGCTCTCTCGTAATGATTCACCAGTTAGGATTAAAACCAAAAGACATTGATGCCATTATTTTATCTCACAGGCATATTGACCATTCCAATGATGTGAATGTTGTCACTGAAGCAATGACTGGCGGGGGCTTTGCTCCGAAGGGACGTTTGATCGCGCCGTCAGATTGCTTTGTTAATGACCCGGTCGTACTTCAATATGTGAGACCCTTTGTTGATATCACTGAAATAAAACCGGGATTGGAAACAACAATAAAAGACGTAAGGATCATGTTCCCGATAGAAAACCAGCATCCTGTAGAGACTTATGGGGTTATCTACACTTTCAGTTCAGGTCGCTTGGGATATATTCCGGACACGGAATATTTCCCGGAACTTTTACAGGCTTATTCAGGTGTCGATTACCTGATAATCAACGTTGTAAGAATGAGGACAGACAAAAGGATTCGCCACCTGAATATGGAAGAAGCGGCTGAGTTGATCGGTAAAATAAGACCAAAAATAGCGATATTGACACATTTTGGTTTGCAGGTGTTGAATTCATCACCTGAGTACCAGGCAAAGATGATTTTGCAAAAAACCGGTGTAGAAGTAATTGCTGCCTCGGATGGAATGATCTTTGATTTTGATAATAGGGAAAAAAATAAATGGTTTTAATAAAGGAAAATAATTTGCTTGATAACAAAATTAATTAATGATGCCCCTCTTTAATCAATAAATATGAATGATGATGTTAAAACAAGGATAGGCAAACTTGTAGCCTCTGCTGCAGATATCGGCGACCCATTAGAACGGTCGAGAAAATACAAGAACATCGTGGCTTTAATATCGCAGGAAGCTGCGCGTTCAAATGACCTCCAGGATATTGAAGAAGCAAAAAAAATAGCAGGTCTTGTTGCAGATGACCCATCCAAGGCATATCTTGAGATCGTCCGCGCCATTGCAAAGATGAACCGGAAAGATAAGAATTTATTCGATGAAGCTGTTAAAATAACCGGGAAGATCGATAATGATCTTGACCTTTCTGTGGCACTTTCACAGATCGTTACTGCATTCGGGAAATACGGGATCACTAAAAAAGATGATATGATCTATTCAGATTCTCTTGGCCTTATTGAAAAGATACCTTTTAACACCTATCGCGCAATGGCTTATAGAAATATTTCAAAGGAAATGGCTGGTATTGACCAGGGAAAATCACTTGAATTGCTGGATAGGTCTATCGATCTACTGGAAAATAGCAAAGGGATAAAACCTGAATATCTTGTTAAGGCATTTTGTGAAACAAGCTCAATACTCTCTTTACTCAATGATGAACGAAGTCGCGGATTTATAAATAAGGCGATAGAGATATCAAGCGAGATCGTTGATGATTTTGACAGATCGGCAGTATTGTTGAAGATAGTGGAAACTGAAATTGAGATCGGTACCAGATTGAATGATCAGGAATTGATCAAAGAAGCTGCTGTGATCTCGAAAGGTATAACGAAGGAGTATTATAAGACCCTTGCAACAAATTCACTTGAATCAAAAATGTAAGGATAATCAACCACAGAGGACGCAGAGATCACAGCGTTGTAATAAAAAGATTGCCTCCCGCCCTAAAGAAGGGAGGACGCAAACGCGAATGTGCCCCGACAGGCAGGATAAATCCTTCGGGATGGTCTACGCAGTCACAAACGCCCCACAATACCTTATTAGCGATTATTGCACCGGATATTCCCAGAAGATCGGAGAATAGGCTTTGCCAAGCTTATCTAAATTTAGTATGGTTTTACCTGTACGCCATAAGTGCACCGCAGATGGTGAATAAAGTTTTATCAACTTCACTAATCAATAATGACATATCTTTTATGATATGTTCGATTTTTTCTTTAGAGTATCCATCTATTATTCTTTGATTATTTGCATTATGAATAAGTTCATGTCTATCTTTAATAAACTGTTTTATTTCTGTCCAATTTGTCCCCTCTATATGAGCCAAATTTAAATCGAATAACTTTTTAAATAGATTATTTAAAATGCCAGAGTCTTGAAAATTTATTTTTCTATTTTCAATAATATAAGTACCAAATTTTAAGCCATTGATTACATTTGCATTGAGGAAAAATTCTTCTTGCAAATCTCGAAAAATCTTAAACTCTTGTAAAATGTTCCTTAAATCTTTTTTATTATCATTAGAAATTAATTTTTCGATAAATTTATCATCATTGAAAATAATTTCGCATATATCTGAGAAATAACATTCCCAATTGGAAACCCCCGCTATTATTGATTGTTCTCTCAATATTATTGAACTATTTCTTTTCATATCATCAATTTTCATCTCAGTATCTGTATATGACTTATTACTCATTCTTTCAAATAATGTTTTATCCTCTCTGCTAAAGGAGATGTCTTCAACTTTTTCATTTAAGATGAGCAGAGTTGCAATTTTACCAGAGCTAGAATAATAATTCAAACCTGGTTTAGAAAGATGATAAATAGGAGGTGATCCACTAATTCTTTGGTCTCTTGGTAATAAGTATCCGAAGCTCATAATAATCCATATTTTATATGGTAATCGTATATAAATTTATTCTTTTAAGGGTTCGTTAAAGCTACCCATAGCATTATTAATACTAAAGAAATACTTTTATATAATAAATAACACTTATAAAAATAAACTCAGAATTTATCTTAAATACGGGGTCATGATAATTTGTGGTTACCTTTTCTTGCATTTAGGCATAAAAAAGAGCGTTTTTGTATTATCGTTATCATCTGACGTATTTTTCAACACTATGCTATATATGGATTGTAGTAATAATTCTCTGTGTCCTCTGTGATCTCTGTGGTTTTTTTCGTAGCAGAAGATAATTAAAAATCTGAAAAAATGCTAGAAATATATTATATAGTATCTTTGCCTATCATAGCCAATTAAAGTCAAGAGCATAATATCGATAACTTATCAACGCTTTGCGCTCTTTGCGTCCTTTGCGGTGCATTTTATTTTTCACCGCAAAGAACGCAAAGGACGCAAAGATAGGTAGAATTGTTTATTGAATGTTTGGTTTTTGACTATATCCGAAACAACATGAGCACCCTTCAAAAATCATCCAAAACCACCAGGAAAAGACCCATTCTTCTTATGATACTTGACGGTTACGGTCTTAGCAACAAAAAAGAAGGAAATGCCATTTTGTCGGCAAAAACACCTAACCTTGACAGGCTGTTTTCAACCTATCCCCATTCGATCCTTGAAGCTTCGGGCATGTCTGTTGGCCTTCCTGAAGGACAGATGGGAAATTCCGAAGTGGGGCATCTCAACATCGGAGCCGGAAGGATCGTGTACCAGGATCTGACACGGATAACGAAATCGATCAAAGATGGTGATTTCTACAGGAATGTAACACTTATCAAGGCTATCGAAAACGCCAAAAAAAATGATTCATCGCTGCATCTTATGGGATTGCTCTCGGATGGCGGCGTTCACAGTCATAATACCCATCTCTATGCGCTTCTTGGACTGGCCAAAAAACACGGGCTTGGGAAGGTATTTGTCCACGCGTTCTTAGACGGCAGGGATGTCCCCCCGAAGAGCGCCCTTTCATATATCGCTGATGCTGAAAAAAAGATGAAAGAGATTGGAGGAAAATTCGCGACCATCTCAGGCAGGTACTTTGTCATGGACAGGGACAAACGATGGGACAGGGTTGAAAAAGCATACGATGCCATGACTACTGGAACAGGCGCTGTTGCAGAAAGCGCAGCCGCTGCGGTACAAAATGCCTATGCGAGAGGAGAAACTGATGAGTTCGTTATCCCAACTGTAATTACAGGAAATAACAAGCGATCTCCAGTAATTTCGGATAACGATTCTGTGATCTTCTTTAATTTCCGTTCAGACCGCGCCCGCGAGATAACGCGTGCACTTACGAACGACAATTTCAGCGATTTTAAGAGAAAGATCTACCCGCATACTCATTTTGTGTGCATGACACAATATGATGAAACATTTAATTTGCCTGTCGCTTACCCTGCGGAATCCCTGAAAAATATTCTTGCGGATATCCTGTCAAAAGGGCATCTGCGGCAACTTCGGATAGCTGAGACCGAGAAATATGCCCATGTCACCTTCTTTTTCAATGGAGGGCGGGAGGAGCCATTTGAAGGGGAGGAAAGGATACTTGTCCCATCCCCGAAAGTGGCGACTTATGATTTGCAGCCTGAGATGAGCGCATATCCTGTTACTGATGAAGTGGAAAAAGCAGTATCATCTGGCAAGTACGATGTAATCATCCTTAATTATGCAAATCTTGACATGGTTGGGCACACTGGTGTTTTTGATGCTGCTGTGTCTGCAGTTGAAACTATAGATAATTGCATCGGGCGAGTGGAAAAAGCAGTCAGCGCAGCAGGCGGATTATTGATCCTGACAGCAGATCATGGAAATGCAGAGCAGATGCTTGACGATTCTGGCGGCATCCAGACAGCACATACATGTGACCCTGTGCCTTTTCTTTTTTGCGATACCGACGCTACTCTAAAGAATGGTATCCTTGCAGATATAGCTCCGACCCTGCTTGAAATCCTGGGAATTGAAAAACCCGGAGAAATGACCGGGAAGTCCCTGATTTCGCATTCATAAAATCCTTATACTTTTCAAGCGTATGATTTACATATGGATGCTAATGGCGATCTGACAATTCTTAATGGCAAGCTTACCATTCTTGTGGCTTTCGGGCACGGCGGAGAACTTGACAAGACGCAATTAAAAAAATTCATAGGTTCGGAAACAATAGCGGAAAGATGGAATAAGCCTATAGAGGTAGAACAGACCGAAGGCGTGGCAGTGATCGTTGCGGGAAGTGAGAAAATAACCTGCATCACGAATATCTTTACCGATGTTTTTGCCGCTGGCGTGTCCATATTGCGTACTGAGATCGAGATAAGGGACAGGATATTGTTCAATGATATTCTAGTGGCACTTCATTCAAATACGATCATTGTGGAAGGACTGGATTTCCAGGCATTTGCCGTAAAGAAGATCAGTGATATACGTGAAAAACTAAATCCGGGAAAATCGATGTCATATTATCCCAACCTGAAAAAATACACGCTCCTGAGACTTAAGGATTTTACTCCAAAACTTGATGAAAAAGGTTTGAAAGAACAATATGGTGAAATAATTACAAGATTCCTGTCCGGTGAAACATCCATCCGGGCGCTGCACAAAAAAGAAATCACAGAGAAACTCGGAAACGACCTGTCGTATTATGATGAAGACCTTTTCCTTGCTTCAACGGAAGGCGTGTTGATCTTCGGATGTGAGGATTATATCAAGGAACTTCGTGAATTGCTTGAACTTGCCATATCGCTTTTGTTATTATTCCAGATATATGACAGGAAGATCGATGCTGAAATAAGCAATGCTTTTGAAGCGATCAAAAAACTTAGCAGCTCAAGGTATTATTTCCTGACACAAGCGCCAAGAAAGCTTGAAAAATCACTCTTCAAGGTGAGTGAAATTGGGCTTGTGATCCTTGATGATATCGAAGACCTCATGAATCCCCATAAAGTTACACAGGACTGGTATTACCAGACAGCCTACCAGAAGATGCTGAACACTCTTCGCGTAAATGATTTTGGGAAAGTTGTTGAGCATAAAATAAATTCCCTGCAGGAACTTTATAATACTGCAAGGGAATTTTCCACAGAACAAATGAACCTGCTGCTTGAGGTCGTCGTAGTCGTATTGATCCTGTGGGAAGTCGTCAGGCCTTTTCTTTTTCCTTAATTATTCAGTTGCCTTTCCTTCCAGGATTTCCTGGTTATATTTCTCAATATAGGCTATTTCCCTGATATCTGTGTTTTTGATGATCTCACGCGCGATTTGCACTTTGGACATGAGCCATCTCTGGTTATATGTTAATTCGGTTTCGGTTTCAATGGTCGCGGTGCTGTCGTTTATCTGCACGGGAAGTTCTCTTCCAAGATACAAACTTATCAGGCCCTTGATTTTTCCTTCATGATCATCAATTTTCTCTTTTATTTCATAATCATATGTTACGGTCTGACCTGCAAGGAACCTGTTAAAATCCACAGTTGTCATCCTGCCAATTACCTTAATTACAAATCCAGGTCTTCCATCCACTTCCACAGGCATCCCGACCTGGGGTCTTTCTTTGAACTTTGTGATGGGTATGATTTCAATGAGTTCAGGATTCCTGATTCCGAATGCTTTCTCAGGAGGCATCGTAACGCTGCCTGTATATCCAACATCTTTTCCTACAAGATCCTCATCTAATCCAGCGACTGTATGCATTGCGCCCACAATGATAACATCACCGCCGTATTTTCCTTTTTCGTTATAGATGTTATTCGCTCTTGCCACATCTTCATCCGTGGTGTCAAAAACACGTCCTTCATCTGTTTTTCCGGTATATGAAACTCTTATGAAATCGCCTTTTTCAATACTCATAATATCAAATCCTTTTTTTTGCATTTCATGTATCAATGGTATAAAATACTTACTTAGAAGAGGTTCTGTTAAGTCTGTGAGTGGTCGGAATTGCTGTTAAGTGTCGAGTGGTAATTGGATATAAAGATTCTGATAGGGATAGAATGCCAGCAATAAAGAGCACCAGAAAAAATAATGGTGCTCAGTGATTATTTCTTCTTTTTCAATTTCTGTTGTTCATTGATAGAATACTGAATCAGCAGCTTAAGCTCTTCGTCTTTCGTGCGCATTGAACATACTACAATATATAAAATAAAAAGAATCGCCAAGAGCATAATGAGGAGTGAGAGCGTTTCTGCGATAACTAATAGTATGTTTATATTTAACACAAGATAAAATAAACTGAATAATCCACTTAAAATGAAGAGAAAAGATAAAATTATTAATAAAACTATGGATGTAGTCTCTCCAAGCCTTAAAATTAACCTATAAGGGAACCGAAATAAAAGCTCTGCCGAATCTTGTTTCCTACTAAACAATGATTTTTCTAAGACAATTGGAACAAATGATGCCACTCCAAAAAAGACAACAAACCCTACATTAGATAAACCTACTAATACTTCAGCTAAACCTTCGGGTGAGTTCATGGGTCAATTGGTTTTCCTTCATCCCACCATTTATTATAACTGTCCTTTATATTTTCTAAGACCGGTAAAGGCACATCATAAGCTACCAAATTCTCTGTTCCAACTCTTCCTAACTGGTGCACTTTTTCAAGTCTGCAATTTTTGTTATCAACAACAAGCCAATGCAAAATATCTTTGTTTTGTCTCATTTGCAGTTTTTGATTAAGTTCTTTTGCCAATTCAAAGAACCAAGGCGTTTCGGTTTTTCTTAGGTCAACATCACCATCAATAATTATCCTAATCTTTTTAACTCGTCTAAAGGCATCGGTTATAGTAGTCTTGATTTTGGCATCATTGTAGAAGTCAGAATTTAAGCCGGTTGACATTAATATTTCGTCTTTGGCTTGTGCTAACAAACCAATAACTTTCTGTTTTGTCGTTTCAACATCTCTCATTTCTATTGTTTTCAAATTATGCATGCAAAAGCCTCCTGAATGGAGCTAACCACACCAAGTTGTATGATATCTTAAGGTTATTCCCCGATCGATAATCGTCAGTTCGTCGAACACAACCAAGAAATGCCCAAATGAACCACAATGTCTACTATATACATTTGTAATTATATAATCGTTTGGTCTTATAAAGTTATATAGTATGTGTTTCTAAATTATACTCAGACTTCGGTAGAACTGCCACTCAAAGACTTAACAGAACCTTGGGACAGCTTGTTTTATACATTTTTGAGTGATAATAAAAGTCTGTTCTCTTTTAAATTTGGAAAATAAAGCATAGTATCAAAAATGCCACAAGCTTCAAATAAATAATGTCCTTAATTCCCACAACAACTTTGGATTTCTCTTGAATAAGATCATTATCATTTTTGGCAATTCCATTTTACTTGTATCTATCTCCGAAAGGGAATGAGCAAGCTGGTTTAATTGCTCATCTGAAAGCTTTAACAGGAGATTTTTGACCTTAAGTGATTTGTTTAATTCCTTCCCAATTGTAGCACGCCACCTGTTTTCATATTCATTTAATGTCCGGACAGAATAATCTCCCTTTTCTTTTGCCTTGATGCAAACCTCTGCTGCGATCTTTCCCGCATCCATCGCATTAATAATACCTCCGCCGGTCAAAGGATCGGATTGCCTCGCTGCATCTCCCACAAGAATAAGACCATCAGCCACTGTTTGTTTTATCGGCCCGCCCACCGGAACACCTCCAACGACCATTTCTATGATCTTACCCTCTGGCAAATGATTTTTCATGAAATTCTCAAGAAGCGTAATTGGCCGGATATTCCCACATTTACTTCCAAGGATACCCAGACCAACATTCGCTGTGTGCGGCCCTTTCGGGAATATCCAAACATATCCGCCGGGAGTATATTTTTCTCCCAGGAAGAATTTGCTGTATTCACCTGCTTCAATATTTGAAACAAGGAACTGGGCGCAAGTATCGATATCTATGGGCTTCAAAGAGGTATCAATTCCACCCCATCTTCCAACCTTTGACTCAACCCCATCTGCCCCTATAACAATATCAGCTTTTATCTCGTGGGTCTCTCCCATATACATGGCGTTTATGCCCGTGATGCAACCATTATTTCTTAATAGTCCCGTGGCTCTTGTTTTCACCATAACTTCAGCGCCTGCCATAGCGGCCTGCTGGGCAAGCACACGGTCAAAGATCTTCCTTTCAAGAGTATATCCTGCTTTTCCGCCTGAGGCTTCTTCAGACATCTTAATCTCTGTTCCATCAGGCGCAATTATCTTTGAGCCATTCACTTCTGCAGCTATCCATCTTTTATCAGGCTGGATATGCCTGATCAATGCATCCTTTGCCACGCCTTCAGCGCAGCGTACAGGATCTCCTATTTCCTGCCTTTTCTCAATGAGCAACACGTCAAGTCCTGCTTCTGCACAGGTTTTTGCCGTAATCGAGCCGCCAGGACCTGCCCCCACAACAACAACATCATACTTTTGCTTCATTTGATCACCATTAGCGCCCCAACGGGACAGATCTTTGCACATACTCCGCAACTTGTGCATGTATTATCCACTTCTATCCAGGTTTCCACTAGCTCAAGAGCCCCTACCGGGCATACACCCACACATGCGCCGCAGTATCCACATTTATAACGATTAACATTAACACTCATAGGCCTCCCTGCAAATGCATTCAGCCCATATAAATTTTATCCGGCGCACAAAAATCAGGTAATCGCAGAGTTTATGTTCTTGATGATACTTAAAGAAAATCAGTTTTCAAATGGAGTTTTCATTCATGGACAAATTGGCGATCATTACAAGAAATACGGAAGAGATAGTCACAAAAGAAGAACTTGAGGCGCTGATAAATTCGGACAGGCAACCCAGCGCATACGTGGGATATGAGCCAAGCGGGAAGATCCATATGGGTCATGTACTGACCGTTAACAAGCTCCTCGACCTCCAGCAGGCTGGTTTTAAGATAACCGTGCTTCTTGCTGATGTGCATGCATATCTTAATGAAAAAGGAACAATGGAAGAAGTAAGAAAGATCGCTGATTATAATAAAAGATGTTTCATAGCGCTTGGACTTGATGAGAAAAATACAAAATTTGTCCTGGGCTCATCATACCAGCTTGACCCCAAATACATGCTTGATGTCCTTAAACTGGCGCGCAGCACCACGCTTAACAGGGCGCGGCGCAGCATGGATGAAGTGAGCAGGAATTCTGAGGACCCGAAGGTTTCCCAGATGATCTATCCCCTCATGCAGGCGCTTGATATCGCTCATCTGGGAGTTGACGTAGCAGTGGGCGGGATTGACCAGCGCAAGATCCACATGCTGGCGCGGGAGGGACTGGCAGAACTGGGCTACAAGGCGCCTGTTTGCATCCATACGCCCATTCTCCTTGGTCTTGATGGCAAGAAGATGTCGTCGAGCAAGGGCAATTATATTTCAGTTGACGATACGCCTGAGGAGATGAAAAAGAAAATGAAAGGAGCGTTCTGTGTTGAAGGCGAGGTGAAAGATAATCCAGTCCTTGCGCTTTTCAAATACCACATCACTCCGCGCTATCCTGAGATAGTTATAAAGCGCCCTGAAAAATATGGCGGGAATCTGCATTATGGGAGTTATGAGGCGCTTGAGGCTGATTTTGCTGCAAAGGCGCTGCATCCGATGGACTTAAAATCAGCAGCGGCTGAGTATATGAACGAGATTCTTGAACCCGTAAGGAAATTGATGTGAGGTGTTTGGAAATGATAACTCATGTTGTTCTTTTCAAATTAAAAGAGGCAAGTCAAAAAAATGTTGAAAAAGCAAGGGATGTCCTGCTTGGTATGAAGGGAAAAATCCCATTGCTGCGCCATCTTGAAGTCGGGATGGATGTTCTTCGTTCAGAGCGTTCCTATGATATTGCACTTATAACGCGGTTTGATTCCATGGCGGACCTTAAGGCTTACCAGATCCATCCAATCCATCTGGAAGTGGCAAAATATATAAATTCCGTAAAGGAAGCTTCGATAGCGGTGGATTACGAATCGTGATATAGCTTTTCGCATAGGTCGATATCGTTTCAATTCGTGTTGGTAGGTATACCAAAGTGCAACACATTTTAATTGAACGACCTGAAAACAAGCTATATTTCACATATACTTTCGTTGATATAATTTTTTGTTGGTAATTATGCCAATGTATAATATAATAACATTACAATATTTAAAAATTACAGGCAGGCACAGTTACATAATCCAGTTATGGTCAAAGTAATATCATCACAATAAATACTTATTTATTCTTTAATGTAATGATATTACCTGCAACTGACCATGGTAACAATATCTTCTACATTTAAAAATATATCTGAAATCCCA
>JAPZAP010000058.1 GCA_027460585.1 Candidatus Methanoperedens sp.
ACCTGCTTTACGGCTGAATCGATCTCATTCTGTATCCCGCTATATTCCGCACCGCATGAAAGCTGGGCAATCCTTACAGCATTTTCATTAGTATTCATTTCTTCACCTCGGCAGGTTTTAGTGATTTAAGGAATTCAGAGATCTTATATACGAACACCTTAGCTTCTTCTTCCGTGTTTGGATAATCTAATCTGAGCAAAGGTATCTTTTTGCCTCTCAGGAGAAAATTTACAAGTTCATTCGTCCTTGCGCATCCCATGCAGCCAAAAGAGATCACGGGCTCGGTGACGACGATTGCCGCTTCTGCTTTTGAAAGAAGTGGATCAAATAGTGACATCCTGCCCCTTACTCCTGACGGCACTTCCACTGCCGCATATTTCAGCCCGAATTTCGGATCTTCAGGCGTCATGTTCATTGGCGGGGAATCAAGTCCCTGTGTCCTGACTTTTTTACCAACTTCTTGCATAATGGCAAGGGGCTCATGTCCGAAGCGTTCAACAAGGTCTGAAAGAATAAGACTGTTCGTTGGGTAAATGAAAACTTTCATTTTAATTCCTCTGATCCTTTTATTATTTCTCTTAATTTATCGATATCAAGTTTCTTCTTTTGCTTCTTTTCGACCGGAATCTCGCCCCTGTCAAGCGCTTTCAAAGCGGATGCAATATGGGGCAATAGCTTATCCTCGTTTTCAAGGTTATGAAATCCAGGTTTTGCCCCGCCCCGTCTTGTCGCCCTGCAGCGATATGGTTCGCCAGGTGAAAAACCCCGCTCTTTGATGAAAATACCGTAAGGGTCAAGTTTACGAATGTTAAGAAGAAGCGGATCAACGACACTGCGTTCCCCGGATACTATGATCCCGAAACAGGTTTCCTTTACCATGACATCAGCTTTTAATTCATACATCTTGATAGCCACATCACTTGGCAATAATTTTGACGAATTGATGACTACCATTTTAGTAACAGTATCCATTAATAAACCTCTCTTATGTAAATAATATCGCCGACTTTAAAACCTTTCAAACGTTGTGGTTCCAGGACTTTTCCAATAATATTCGTACATTCGAATTTTTCACCTGTGGGCCCGTATTTTTCATCATCTAAAAGTTTGATACCTACCATACCATAGCGTTTTGCCGCCTGGTTGGTTACACCGATCTCTCCTGCTATTACTTTACTTTTTGGCGTGTTCTCAGGGTTTATTTCTTTATATGCTTCGGCTTCTTTTTCCGACTTGAAAAGGAATGTATTCTCATAAGTATAAATTACTGGCAGCGGGCCCAGCGGCCTGTCCTTGAGGCGAAGGGAATGCCTGAAGAAATCAAGGGTGATGGGTGCAAGGTCATCGTAGAATTGCACATTTATGATCTTATCTGCCCTGACTCCAAGAGCCCTGACCCCACCTTCATTAATGATCCCGATCGTGGTATCGGGGTCCTGTTCTACGATAATGCCATCATCAGCCGTGTATCCGCTTCTTTCAAGTTTCAACCCGCGAGCGTCCAGGATTTTTTCCGCATCGATAAAAGTCATGCCCTGAACCATGACTCTCTCTGGATCGGAGGTAACAGCAAGTTTATTGCCAGCGGATGCGATCTTGACAAGCTCTATGCCTCTTGAAACATGCCCGGCAATGCTGTGAACAGGGCTTGAAGTCCTGTCTTCTTTATAAATATACACACGCCCATTGCCCTGCCCGTCAGTTCTTACCGCCACCGAGCCCTCAGAACGGGCATCCCAGTGTTCATATGGACATCCTTCGCCCACGAGAATATTATCGGAAATAAAGGAGTTTGAGAATGTATCCACATTAAAGGTCTTTCTCCTGATAAGTGCAAGGAAATGCTCTGCACCCTCCGGGGATTCATTTATTAGTTCTACATGGAAGTACGTGAAGATCTTCATTCCGTCTTCAAGAACAGTATTTATATCCTGCGTGAGGTTCTTGTCAAGAAGTGTTTCCCATTTTATAACAGGTTCGATCTTGAGTATGGAATCGCCCTGCTTCAGGTTTGCTACAATGCCTTTTCCACTTATTACTTTTCCAATGACTGCATCTTTCGGGCTTCCATAATCTGAAACATGTTTGTCTTTTGCGACCATCAGGTAAGTATTTTCCGGATCATAGCCGCCCGTTCCCAGGAATACATCATAGCGATTATATTTTTGTTCAGCCCTCTGGATATTGATATCCGTAGCGACCGGACCAAAAGCAATGGCATTTCTTGTTTCCCAATGCGCTTTTACGTTCGGGAAAAGATGATTTGATTTAGTCCAGAGTGTATGATCACCAAAAAGTTCGATCTTGAATTCACCTTTTGTTGTTTGGATCTTATATTCTGATGTTGCCTCTTCTACCTTTGCGCCCGTTTTAATGATACCAATGGTCGTACCCGGTATGTATAAAGCTTTTGAGGCATTTATGGCGTCTTTTAGAAGCGCTTTCTCATCTAACTCTAATTTCTGCCCGTTAATCTCTATCGAGATCACTTATCCTCCATTTCCTGATAATATTAAACTATTTTAAACTATTTTAGTTCTTTGGTTACCCCTTCCAGGGCTTCCTCGCGCTCTTTACTGGAAAGCTTTGATAAGACAGCACCTGTTTCACCTATGTCAACGATCTTACCAAGACGCATAAGCGCAGCCCTGTCGCATACTTCAGCGACAAAATCCATATCATGTGAAACTATTACAAAAGTTTCACCCAACTCTCTCCTTGCGTGCAGGATGGATCTTGAAACTTCGATCTTGGTGACCGGGTCCATTGTTCCTGTGGGTTCATCGAATACAAGTATTCTTGGCTCCCTGATAAGCGCCTGGGCCATTGCCACCCTGTGCCTTTCTCCTTCACTTAATTCGTCCGGCATCTTTTTAAGGATCTCAGCTGCTTTTTTCTCGGTAAAACCGGCTGTTATCAGCGTCTGTATGGCTTTTCTTTCTCCAAGTTCAAATGGCAGGTCAAGACCTATAGATTCAGTAAGATTATTGATAACATTCCTATGGGGATAAAGGCTGTATTCCTGGTGAAGTACTCCGATATATTTCGTCGCCCTGCCCTTCTTATCCGGACCAAGCTGCGTAAGGTCGATCCACTCATCTCCGATCCTGACGTCGATAGACCCTGATGTTGGTCTTAACAATCCGGAAATGATCTTGGAAGTTGTAGTCTTCCCTGCTCCGCTGACCCCGATTATCCCGAATATTTCACCTTCATTGATATCAAAACTGATATCATTTACAGCTCTTACTATACCCCGGTCAAGTGAAAAATAAGTCATTTGAAGATTGCGCGCCCGGATCATAGTTTCCCCAATCTCGACTTTTTCCTGCTCTCCAACCGTGCCTACTTCTTTCATAAATGCGGAGGCTACATCGGATGGTTTTCCTATCATGATGATCTTTCCTTCATCAAGCCACAATGCCCTGTGCGAAAGCTCTTCAATAACCTTTGGCCAGTGAGATGTGATAACAAGCGACATATTGAAATTTTTTGTTGCATTCAATATACTTTCATGAACAAGTTCAGCAGTCTTGGGGTCAAGGGTTCCCGTAGGTTCATCAGCAAGCAAAATTATAGGGCTTTTAACGAGCTGTCTTGCAAGAACAACACGCTGTTTTTCGCCGCCTGAGAGTTCTCTTGCAATGTGCATCATCCTGTTCGAGAGATTTACCTGGTCAAGAAGATCTGCTGCTTTGTTTATAGCATTCGGCCCCAGTTCGCCGATCTCCTCCAGGGCGTTCATAACGTTAACGATGAC
>JAPZAP010000059.1 GCA_027460585.1 Candidatus Methanoperedens sp.
AAATCCTTTGGGAAGCTTAGTGAGGCGGGCAAGACCGGATGACATTATTAGAATAATTTAACAAATCGAAGGAGAAAATTTATGTCAAGTAAAATATACAAGAAAATATTGATCGCGACAGATGGGTCGGAATATACAAAGAACGCAGTTGATTACGGTATTGACCTTGCAAAGAATACGGGTGCTAAACTTCTTACGGTTTATGTGGTTGATACTGCTGCTTTTGCTTCGATCCCAATGGATGCCGCATGGGAAAGCATGTATGAGCTCCTGAGACAGGAAGGCGACGTGGCTATGAAATACGTGGCAGAAAAGGCAGAAGAACAAGGGGTGGAGGTTGAAGCAAATATTATTGAAGGACATCCCGCAGATGAAATAATAAAATATTCCGAGAAGAACTCCATTTCTATCATTGTTCTTGGAACACTGGGAAAGAGTGGTCTTGACAGGTTCCTCCTTGGAAGCGTTGCTGAGAAAGTTGTCAGGAATTCAAAAATACCTGTACTCGTTGTCAGGGGAAAAAAATAAAGAATATTTTCTGGAGACAAAAAATGCCCAATACGCCCCAGAGCATCAAAGTGGATGACGTGATGGTAAGGGATGTCGCTCGCGCCGAATTGCCCGGATCAAGGGATGAAGTCCTTGAGATCCTGAAAACAAAGCATATTTCGGGAGTTCCTATCGTAAAAAATGGCGAATTACTCGGGATCGTTACGCGAACTGACCTGTTAAAACACCCTGAAGAGGAACAGATAGCTATCCTTATGACAAGAAACCCTGTCACGATAACATCCGATAAATCAATCGTGGATGCTGCACGGATAATTCTTGATAACAACATACGGCGCCTGCCGGTTGTGGATGACGGACATCTTATTGGTCTTGTAACCATTGCTGATATAGTAGGGGCAATGGGAAGGCTCAATATCACTTCGCCTATCAGTGATTATATTGGTAATCATGTTGTTTCAGTCTGGAGCGAAACTCCCCTTTCAGTGGTTGGGGAGATCATGGAGCTTGCCGATGTGAAAGCTGTTCCAATACTTGATTCGACGCTTATGCTTGTTGGGGTTGCATCTGATAAGGACCTTATAAGCGCGAGTGTAATTACGGATAAGACTGAAATGTCGGATATGTCCGCAGGTTCCGATGACGACGCCTGGACATGGGAATCCATGCGGGACACCATGAGCTTGTATTATAGCGTTTCAAAGATCCAGCTTCCGGATTCACCTGTAAAAGACCTGGTGAAACTTACGGGGGAGCCTGAAACGGCATTGTTAAGCTCACAGGTAAGCGAATGTGCACGAAAAATGAGACGCAAGAGGATCGACCAGCTTCCTGTAATAACAAGTTCGAAAAAACTGCTGGGTCTTGTGCGTGATAAGGACCTATTGAAAGCAATTGTATAAACAGGTTTTTTATTACAGGAATTAATTATTTTTTTTCTTCGTATCAGCAAGGTTTTTATCTAATCAGGCTGTATGAGAGTCACCCCACGGGATAGTAGGGTAGCCTGGTCCATCCTTGAGCGTTTGGGACGCTTAGACCGCGGTTCAAATCCGCGCTATCCCATATTACAAAACCTTTTACGATAAGAGATATAATATTTAATATATTATGCAGAAAAATAACAGTTCGCTAAAAATCGCAATTGTTATCCTATTAATATTATTATCAGGCTCATCTTTCTTTTTATTCACAAGTATGGAAGAGATCAAACTCAAGGATAATTCCATCACAGCGTTGACGAGAGAGTCACAATTGGATAAACAAAACATCGCGCAGCTTGAATCAAACATCACAAATCTGAGGGAAAACCTTTCAATAACAGAAGAACTCCTGAAAAATGAAACACAAACAAAACAGAAGCTTGAAGAGGAGATAATAAACCTCACAATGGTATCAAGAAGCGACTACTGGGTTATCGGAGTTGATACAAATAATATAGGTCATGTGATCCCGCTTGAGGTCATCATCAAGGAAGGATCAGGCAACCTCTTCCTGAATGTCGCAAATGTCCTCGTCGATGAAACAATGCAATCCTCAGCCCAGACCGCAATACGCGTAGCGCGCGAAGTCACACGGACAAGCCTCACTGATAAAGACGTTCTCATCAATATCAAATCACCCGCGCAGGAGGGGCAGTTGACCATATCAGGTGGAAGTGCAGGCGGTGCCATTACAGTCGCAGCCATTGCAGCGATGGAGGGAAAGTCGCCGCGTAATGATGTGCTTATGACTGGAACGATCAGCACAGACCACTCCATCGGACAGATCGGGGCCGCAAGGGCAAAAGGTATAGCAGCGAGGGATAACGGTGCTAAACTATTTCTCGTGCCTCCAGGTCAGGCAGGGGAGGTAGGAGCTATAGGGATCGAAGTTATGGAAGTAAGGACGATCGAAGAGGCTGTCAGGTATGCGATCTGATGTTGGATTGCACGCAGCAAAGGGTAACGGTTAGCTGAAAATAAATGGATTAAATTATTAGAAAGAGCGAAGACAAATCCGAGGTCGGTTACTCTTTGGTCATCTCAAATTCCTGAATATAAAGTCAGTAATTCTTTCAAAAACACTGGCCATCCTGGATAGTTTATGTTTCCTTAACCTGTGCTGTACCTGTCCCTTATATATTGCAAACCTGAGTTTTGCCTGGGAAAAATCACCCCTGAACATGAGGAGATTATGGCCTGCGATCTTCCATTCATTTCTTGTAAGCCTGCCTTCCAGCCTTTTATATAGCTCTGTGCCAGGCAAAGGATACGGGAGCGTGTAAGACAGGTAATCAGAGGGCAGGCTCGAGGAAAAGCGAATTGTCCTGAGTATTGTTTCTTCGGTCTCTCCCGGATAGCCCACCATGAAAAATGTTCCAACACCGATCCCGGCATCTTTTGCCATTATGACCGCCTTTTTTGCGCCCTCAACGGTAAAACTTTTTTTCATCGCTCTTAAGATCTTTTCATCCCCCGATTCTATTCCAAATAGAACCCTCGTACAGCCAGCCTTATGCATCACCTGGAAGAGTTCAGAATCCACATTGTCCACACGGCACAGGCAATCCCATTTGAATACCAGCCCCCTTCTTCCTATCTCTTCACAAAGAGCAATAATTCGTTTTTTATTGAGTGTAAAAACATCATCTGAGAACCAAATCCTGCTGTAACCAAGCGCTATGACCTCTTCTATCTCACTTATCACATCCATGTAACTCCTCTCCCTGTAGCAGTTCCCGAATACTGGCCTTGCACAATAGTCGCAGTTATAAGGACAGCCCCTAGTTGTAATTACAGGGGTGCAGGTATATCCGAACTTCATTTCCCAGTACTTTTTGTACTTCCGGTTCTCATAAAGGTCGCGGGCAGGATGAGGGATTGAATCGATGTTGTCTATATACTCTCGCCGGGATGTACTTATTATCCTGCCATCTTTAATCAAAGCAACGCCCTTGATGCCGGATAGATCATCTCCGGCAAAATATCCCTGTACCAATTCAAGCATGGTTATCTCTCCTTCTCCCAGAACAACGGCATCAAAGTCTTCGAGGAATATCCCGGGTTCGGACGTCGGAAGCGGCCCTCCTGCAACCAGGAGAGGTTTATCAGGAAGGGTTTTAAGTTCCCTGGCAATTCTTCGGGCCTCATCCCGCATTGTGACCATGCAATATATCCCCACTATGCCAGGTGAAAGCATTTTTGCCTGTCGTATCAATTCCTCACGCTTCATGAAAGTCCCATCAAGTATACTGACTTTTATCCCGTTTTTCCGGAGGATTCCAGCCAGATATCCAAGCCCGATAGGAGGAAAAAGCCAGAGCTTCCTGTATCCCGGCTCCCTGTGAAAATATGGATAGATAAGAAGAACATCAGTTTTCATAATAGTTCACCTCTGGAAAGCGGTACGAATGATTATCATTTTCAACGCTGATATAATATTTCAATCCCCTCCCTTTCTGCGGCGCTATAATGCCGGCATACATTCCTTCAGACAGGACCATTGGAGATTCATGCCATGTACCGTCATCCCCAAAATAATAGAGTTTTGGTTTTCCGGCTTGCCCGGAAAAATTCGCGATCACAAAAGAGACCCCATACTCCTTTGATATGGATATTTCATTGAGCACAGGCGTGCCCTCTTTGCTTTCCGGCGGACTCAGGTACTCATTCTTATAAGAACCTGCATTTCCGATGTTCCATAGATATACATTCTTATCCCAGGAACCGGCCACTATCTGTGCAGTTCCATCGTTATCAATATCCCCGGCAGCAACAGAGGCAAATATCTTTCCGCCAGTGTGTTTGGGAAACCCTGTAACAGTCTTTGCATCGGGTTTGAAGGCATATATGCTGCCGCTCCAGTCACCTGTTATTATTTCAAGCTGCCCATCGTTATCGATATCATAAGCCACTGGAGACGCCCAGAAATAGAAACCCGTGTATATCGGCCAGCCATCCTTCAATACACCGCTGCTATTGTAAACTCGCAATGAATCAGAAGCTACGACAATTTCCAGGCGGCCATCACGATCAATGTCCTGCACCAGAGGTGATGCGACAATGTAGCTTCCGGTCAAGATGGGAAATCCTGAAAGCAATTTTCCCCTGTTGTCCCATGCATATACCATATCCGAAGCTGCCAGGATGTCCGGAGTTCCGTCCATGTCAATATCGGCTACGCTGGGAGTCGCCCATATCGCGTCCCCTGTCATAACGGGAAATCCCGGAAATAAGCTGCCATTAATATACCACACATACAATTTTTTATCCCATGATCCGGCTATTATTTCAGGTTCCCCATCCCCATTAAGATCGGATGCTATCGGGGATGAAGACACGAATCCTCCTGTCTTTTCAGGCCAGCCCGGTACTGCGGAACCATTCAGGTACCAGGCATACACATTTCCATCATCCGAACCTGCCAGGACGATCGTATTGCTGTTTCTTTCAAGGATCAGGGGCTTTGAGAATATATCCCCATCCGTGATTTTTGGAAACCCAGGAAGTGGTGAGCCGTTGTACTGCCATGCATAGAGCCTGTTATCATCCGACCCCACGAATATGACGGCTCCTTCCTTTGTGTAAGCGATGCTGGGAGTCGAGGCAATAAGCCCCTCCGTCTTTGCCGGAAAACCAGGAAGTGAGCTGCCGTTCGTTCTCCAGACATAGAGCATATCAGAGGCTGCAATAATTTCACTCTGGCCGTCGCCATCCACATCGGCCAGTTGGGGCGAAGAAGTGATATAGCTGTTTGTTTCCTTAAAAATACCATTTAAGTCATTAATACGGGCATTTTCATCCTTTACAGACGAATTCTTCAAAATCCTGTATACAAAGACTTTTTTTGCTCCATACTTCTGTTCCCAGTCATTAGGATCATAAACCAGAATAAGCCCGGAGACATTTTTTCCATCTGAAATACCGGGAAAGACCCTGTCTAATTCTCCCGGTGGAGATTCAACATATATAATGTAATCTACGCCCTTTTCCTTTAAATACCCAATTCCCGTCCTATTATCCATTCCTTTCAGGCTCGCCGGGCCAAGTAGAAGTCCTGCAGGAAGACCTGAATAATAAAGAGACATAGGGGAGTTGGAGATGATACTGTGCGCTCCGGTAGTGCTGATATACTCCCCGGCTTTTATTATCGGGCTGTAGAGCACATCAAGGCTTGAAAAAAGGTTGAAATAAAAAGGAAGGGACAGGACAAGAAACAGCAATGCAAAGACCTCAATTTCCTTCTTTCCTGATACCTGGAAAGCCCCGAATATGCAAAGAAGAGGCAGAATAAGGCTAAAATACCTGAAAGAACCAGCTGCCACTCCTGTTGCTGTTAAAGCGAATAATGCCGCAAGGTACAATAATGTAAAAACGCAAAGGCTGTTTTTCCTTAAATTCCTCACCACATAATAAAGTCCGGCTAGATATACAGGAAACGAAGAGAGGAAAAAGTATTTCAAAAGGTCCTGTGTCCGCCCGATTGTTCCTGCCTGGATGGCACCTCTGGCTGTCTCAAAGCTCAATACCTCATGATTCCTGTTCAAAATGCTCTCAAGAAAAAAGCCCTGATTGTATGCAGTATAGGCTGACCAGCCTATTATGAATACCAGTGCGGGAGCGATCAAATATAGTATTTCTTTCATTTTCTTGCGCTTCCCGTAAAAAACCAGAAAAGGAATGGCAAGCCATATTTCATACCTTGTCGCGCAGCCTAGAAGGAGAGCAAGACCAGCAGCCTTCTCTTTATCACGGTCAAGAAAATAGATAGCCATGAGAAAGAAGAAAACAGCCGCAGGTTCGGCATAAGATGTCGAAGAGGTGAGGATTTCAAAAGGATTCAGGGCAAGGAATGCTGCCGCTAAAAGGCCTGCTCTTTCAGAATATCTCCCTGCTATCCTGTAAACCAGGTATATTCCTCCAATTGAGAACAGGATGTTTGTGAGTTTCAGCCAGAAAATGTCCCTTCCAAGCAAAAATATGATACCTGAACCAAGAAGGTGATAGGCAGGAGGCCATAGTTCTGCAATTCCTGAAAGCGGGTCCGCATAACTCCCGCCTGACGCCAGGTATGCCGAGATAAACCAGTGATGGTAAGGGTCTTCAGAGAGGTCTCCCATCGAAGCCCTGTATAGTCGGAGAAAAGCCGCTGCTGCAAGTATCCCGATTATAATTGCTTTCCCGCCGGGAAGCCGAAGATTGGGGACTGAATGCAGGATTGTCAATCCTGACACATAGAAATAGCCCAGGACATAAAGTGCCAGGAAAGGCAATAAGAAATAGTTGCCTGTTACATATGCATAGTAAAAAGCCACAAGTGCATACAGGCCAAGAGCTATTTCAAATACCGTTATGACAGGGAAACTCAGCCTGTACTTTTTTTCATCCCAGCTATCTGTGTTCTTCTCTATCCCGAACTTGGGCGTGCGCTGGAATTCACCTCCTTTATTCAAAAGAGCTTCTATAACGGCCTTTGTGTTATTAACCGAGATGCCTGTCCCGATTATGGTCAGCATGGGAAGATAAATCAAGCGGCTTTTCCATCCTTCATATAGCTCCCGCTGGGAAGAAGCGTACATGATGAGAGGTCCGAATGTACCCAATGTAAAAAATTTAAAATAATAGAAGGTGGGACTTGTAATAAAAATAAGAGGGAGGCTGACAAGAAGAAGCGCCACCATCAAAGGGTGGACGGCATAATATGTGAGGTGGATCAATGCCTGTATTTTCTTAAAAACCGGGATATCTGCCGAAATAACACCGGGCAGCAGTTTCTTTGCGCACTGGATCGACCCTTTGGCCCACCTGAACTGCTGGCGTTTGAAGGCATTTATCTGGACAGGCACTTCAGCAGGAGAGACCACATCGGCAAGAAATACAAGTTTCCATCCCCGCAGTTGTGCCCTGTAGCTCAGGTCAAGGTCCTCAGTAAGAGTATCGGCCTGCCATCCTCCTGATTCCTCGATGCAAAGCTTACGCCATACTCCGGCTGTCCCGTTGAAGTTCAGGAAGAGACCTTCACTGTGCCTGGTACTTTGCTCTATCTGGAAATGCCCGTCTATCCCGATCGCCAGCGCCCTTGTAAGAAGAGAATAGTCTTCATTGACGTGCCCCCACCGGGTCTGGACCATCCCGACAGATGGATCGGTAAAATGGGGAATACACCTCTTCAGGAAATCAGGGTCTGGCAGGAAATCAGCATCAAAAACCGCCAGGAATTCACCTTTGGCGGACTTCATGCCATCTCTTAATGCCCCGGCCTTGTAGCCCTCACGGTCCTGGCGGTGCAATAAATAAATATCTAATCCCTGTTTCCTGAGTTCGCCGATGCATCGCGAAATGATGTCGCTTGTTTCGTCGGTAGAGTCGTCAAGAACCTGTATCTCAAGCCGCTCCCTGGGGTAATTCAACTGGGCTACTTTCCTGATTAACCGCTCAACAACATAGAATTCATTGTAGACCGGAAGCTGGACAGTGACCATTGGATAGTGGACAAACTCAATCGGTGGTTTTTCCTTCCTGACCTTCGTGTGAAGGTATGCCAATAGAAGACAATTATTTCCATATATAAAAAGAACAATTAAAATAGCAATATATAATTCAAGCACCACGTTCTGGAGATTCATATCTTCTCACTGAACAGCGTATATGGCTTTTGCATTGCCGTCACCCATCTGACGCGCTCAATAGCCTGTGGATTGTTCCTTCGTGAGAACTGCACAAGCCTCCAGAGAAAAGTAGATATCCTCTTGCAGAGACCTTCTCCTATCATTGATATTGCCGGATTTGAATAAAACAGACGAAGAATCCTCCCGCTGAGAGTTCTTTTTGTTTTGATCTCATCCGCTTCCAGATTGTATATCTGGGGAAAGCATGTTTTGAGCCAGATGTTTCCCGACAAAACCTCGCGGTAGAATTCCAGTCCGAAAATTGGTTTTTGTCTTAGAAGTTCATAGGCCAGATACTCATCCTGGCGAACGTAGGGAAAAACTTCAGTATCTTCCCATATAACGTTGATACAGATGAGTTTGGGAAGAAAAGGTGTTTTAGAGCATTCAGCCAGGGGCTTTTTCCTGTATAAAAATGAATATTTAATTGACAGGAGTAAACCGACAAAATATACTGTATATTTGCTTCCTTTTTCTACATAGATATTAAAGTCGATATCATCCTTCTCGGTAAAACCTCCTGAAGCCATAGAACCGGCAACAGCGATGCACTTGATAAAAGGACACCTGGAAACGTACTCGGAAGCAAAACGCCTGGCTACTGCTTCGTATGCCTTTGCATGTTTGTTGTGGCATTTTAGCCGTTCACTTGTTTTGGTAAGAACCTGCTCCCTTCCTTTAAGGCAATAAATCCCATTTCTTTGGGATATCCCTGGCAAGTTCCGGAGTTCTCCCAGAACCGTCTCGGAAGTAACTTCCCCGCACACTAAAATCTTTGAAAGATGGAATAAGCAAAGGCCGTAACCCCTTCTATCAGCAATATGCAGGGTCATGAGGATCCTGCTTGCAAGGTTGGTATCATTATTTCCACTTGTAGTTCCAGTTTCCGTTATCATAGCCTCCAATTTGCCTTTCAAACTCTGGCCATACATTCGTTTTTTGTATCGCCTGCAAGACATTTGAAGGATACGACTCACGTATATAGATTATGCTTTTTGAATGATATTTCTACAAAACCTGCCTCACCGTGATGAATCCTGCAAATGTGGAATCAATAGGATCGGTATTATTGATGATTTTGACATTAAATATTTATATCGCATCAATTATGATTTTTTTTGATTTTTCTAGTAGATGGTAAAATCAATCAAAAATATTATTAAAACAACGAACTAAAACGAACTGAAACGAACTCCGGTGGCGTGAGTTCGTATGGAGTTCGTACGAGTTCGTTGTTAATTTTCATACCAGGGCACAGAATATCGTAGAGTTACCAGCGCCGGAAAATTACTTGTGCCGGACTCGTTGCAGCGGCGCGGATAATCACACGGTGTAAGACACTAGAGATAGTTTAAATTCGTGTTGGTAATTATCCTGAGATACAATAGATCAATGAGATGTATAGATAATATAGTTCATTGTATATATTTTCTAATTATGTCATCTAATGGCTTTACTGACCACCCTTTTGAGTTAAATATCTCATTCGCTTGATTTTTGTTTTGTTCTGAAACAATTATTTCATAGCCATTTTGGGGGTACTTTCCCCAATGATTTCTTATAATGTTATTTTCTTCGTCTGTTATTTCTCCCTTAAATCTTTTTATTCCATATAGACCTTGATGATAAAACCAGTGACAATAGATACATAAGGGTATTATATCTATCAATTCAGCAGATTTGGCATTATAATCTAATTTCCACATTTCATGTGCATGTAAATTTGAATGTTTATTGCTAAAATCTGTTTTACAATTTTTACACATCCAATTGGCATCGTCTCTTATTTTGTGGCTTATTTTTTCCCATGATATTTCTCCTATTGAAAGTCTCAAATTTATTCGGTGTATGTCTGGAGGTAGTGCAATGCCAAAAATTTTCATATCAGGGCTCTTCTTTTTAGGTTTCGTCTTTTGCTTCTTCTTCATATTTCTTCATTTTTCCTTTATGGCTTTCCTCTATTTATATTTTTGGCATCATATAGTTTATAATCCCGTCTATGCTTATTGGTTTGAGTTAATAATAAAAAGTCTTTCAATTATGTATATCGTGCGTATTGAAAGATTCCCTTTATTTATGATTTGACTGAACAATATGAAATCTTTTCCGGCATGCTGGAGCTGCCGTCAGTTCTCTCCTATGCGGTCATTAATAGTCATATCCCAGCCGAACACTTTTTCATTTTGAGTTTACTTATTTCCAGATAAGCTCTAAGATTTAGAATATAGAAATCAATGAATTGATTTATTACATATGAGAAAAAATTAGATAATTGGTGTTAAATGCCATTAGTTTGTGCAGACCTTACTGAGATCGAATTTGAAATCCTCAAAAATTTGAAAGATGTTGAGGGGGATGAGGGTGAAAAACTAAAAAATCTTCTTAAGCTTTATATCTATACAACCCCTGAATTAAAATCATCTGCATACGCATTGACAAGATCTGAAAAAAACAGCGAGATACAGGAGCATCTGCAGGATGTGTATGAAGCATACGAAAAAACAGATTACCCGACTGAGAACTGGAGTGATGAAACGATCAATAAATTGTCAAACGACCTCATTGAAACAAATGTTCTCATAAGATTAGGAGAAAGACAATTCCTTCCTTCCAGCAAATTCAGGAACCTGTTCAAGATGCTGCTCCATGATATTGTAACCGAAAAAGAAATTGATGAATATAGCGGGGCCAATATTGCAACCATCCAGCTCCTCATGGAATTTGGAAAGGGAAGCTTTAGTAAAGAGATTATCAGGGATGGGACAATTTTTATCAATGAAGGCTGGATGTTTACTTATGCCACAGAGATCAAGAAAGCCCGTGAGTTTATGAAAACCAAAAAGCTGTTCCCGGGGATCGATGTACCTGCTGCTGCAACAGCATGAGTCACTTTCGGATAATTTCATGGATAACAAGAACTGCAACCATCCCGCTTTCTGTTTCAAGGGGGCTCATATTGATCTCAACAGGAAACTCCTTTCCATCCCTGTGTTTTGCAAACGTTCCCGAATGCAGGGCCATTGCCTTTTGGACCGGATTAGCAAAATAATCCCTGCATAATTTATTGTGAATTTCCCTTAAGGCCTCAGGTATCAGGATGTCATATGGTTTGCCGACCAATTCTTTGCGCGAATAGCCAAATATTTTCTCTGTCCTTGCATTTACCAGCAGGATATTAAAATCATTATCAACTGTTATTATGGCATCAGGTATTGATTCGATCAATCCCTGGAAATTCTTTTCAGTCCGCTTGCGATTTGAAATATCCCTCATAATTCCCTGCAAGCCATTTATTTTTCCATTGGAATCATGTAAAGCGTGGGAATTCATCAAAACCCATATTGAACTGCCATCCTTACGGCTTACCTGGACTTCAAAATCTGTAACTTTGTTTTCCTCCCTGATCTTGTGCATTAATTTTATGCGTATTCCCGGCTCAACGTATATTTTACGAAAATCGCTAACAAGTGCCATGAATTGATCCGCAGAATCATATCCAAGCATCCGGGAAATTACAGGATTTGCGGCCAGTATCCGACCATCAAGAGTGGTCTGGAAAATTCCTACGGCAGCATGTTCAAAAATCCCCCGGTACTTCGATTCGCTTACACGCAAAACTTCATAAGCGTCTTTGCGCTCTGTTATATCACGTATTATTCCGCCATAGAATGTTTTATCTCCCACTTTCCATGTAGAACGGGAAAGCTCCAAGGGAAATTCAGTACCGTCTTTTTTCAACCCATCCATTTCACTGATCTTTCCAATATAGCTGCTTTTTCCTGTCGTCCGCACCCGCTCAAGCCCATTTATATGTCCCTCCCTGTAGCGCTGCGGCATTAAGATCGTGAGAGGCTTGCCCAATACTTCTTCTTCCTCAAAACCGAATAGTTCTTTTGCGCCTTTATTCCATGAAATGATGTTTCCATCGCTATCTGCCAGGATAATCGCATCGACAGCAGATTGTACAACAGATCGGAATTTCATCTCGGATTCATGCAATGTCTCTTCTGTTTTTTTATGTTTAGTGATATCGCGGATTAAACAGATTAAGGCAATTCCTTTCCCCGTATCAAAAAATCCAAAAGAAATACTTGCTGGGAACTCGTATCCATCTTTCCTTCTAAGAATTAATTCCTGATAACCGGCGTCTTTAAGATGCGTCGGTGGGGAAGATAAGTACATTTTAAGATTTTTCATGTACATTTCCCTGTAACGATCAGGAATGAAAACATCCGGTGATTTGCCCAATACTTCATTTTTCTTATAATCGAACAATTTCTCAGCTTTATTATTGAATTGGTCGACGTATCCTTCGCTATTAACGACAATTATTGCTTCGGGCATTAGCCCGATAAAATCATCAAACGATAGTTTAGTTTTAGGCGATTCTCCCGGATCAGTCATAAATTATTCTTCGTATCTTTATCTCTAACTATACTATATTATATTATTCTATTAAGGTGACCGTTACATTACATGTTGGTGTAATTTTTGGCAGTGTCCTGAATTTCATGAATAGATGTCATTTTGAGTGCATGTCTTGAAAATCCCGCATCTGCGCCTCAGTGCCTATATCATGATTTTTTTAGACAGGATCGACAGGATTTACAGGATTTGCCACAAAAATCGTATCCTGTCGATCCTGTAAATCCTGTCAAAGGTCACGATTTGTTGGACACTAACACTCAAGGTCACTTTTATTCAACAACACAAATTGAAACGGTCACCTATTAAGTATTTGGGCCAGGCAAAGCATAAATTTATTAGCATGCATCCTCAATTATTAAATGGGAGGAAATCAAATGAAAAAGAGTTTTTCATTTTTCGTCATATTTGGGATATTAGCTATTTTACTCATCAGCGGTTGCACTCAAAAACAACCGGCTGCAAATCAGACACCAGTACAAACACCTGTAACAAAATCTGCATCTGAACAACCAACAGTTAAGCTCACCACAGGAAATTATATTGTGGATAATGCAGGAAAAACCCTGTATTTCTTTACTAAGGATGTAACGGAAGATAGCAATTGCAGTGGCAGTTGTATCAATTTATGGCCAGCTTTTTACCAGGAAAAAATATCCGTATCGTCCGGATTAATCTCCTCTGATTTTGGGACAATCACAAGAACCGATGGAACGAAACAGACAACTTTTAAAGGATGGCCCTTATACTATTTCTCCCGTGATGTAAGTCCTGGCGATATCAAAGGGGACGGATTTAATAATATATGGTTTGTTGCCAGGCCGGATTATACTATTTTTATCGCAGATAAAGACAATTTGATATTCCTGGTCGATTCAAAGGGAAATACACTATATAATTTTACTAAAGATGGGGCGGGTGTGAGCAATTGCAAAGGCGCCTGCTTAAATTTATGGTCTGTCTTCTATTCCCAGAATATTGTTGCGCCATCAATAATCAATGCGTCTGATTTTGGTGTTATAACCAATAGCGCAGGATCTAAACAATCAACATATAAGCAGATGCCGCTCTATTATTTTAATAACGACACAGCACGCGGGGATACAAATGGAGAGAACTTCAATAAGGTCTGGTTCATTATAGAACCATACCAGTTAGCAGCAGTGCCTGCACCTGTTCAATCCCAGGTTGCTACGTCATCCGCACCGGGTATCAAAGTGACATCCTTCCCCTCCAGCGCGCACGGAGATACAATCATTGCTGTTCGATGGGAAGTTTCCGGAGGAACTCCTGGCAATATCAGCAATACCGCTATTCTCTGGGATTCTAAGAGCGGAAGTGCAACTGTTTCGGATTATTCAAAGGCTACTGTGATACAGACAGGAAAAACCTTACAGCAATTTAGCGCAGAAATAAATATTCCTCCAAGTGGAGCTGTATACTTTAGAGCTCACGCGATAGTTGATGGAACAGATGTATTCTCCCAGGAATACCAGATATCAGTAAGTGTACAAACGAGTGGATACTGATCAGGAGGTGCTGGTGATATTTTGATTTGCCCGCCTGATCCTTACCTTTAACAGATGGAATATCCCATCTGTTAAAGGGATTTTAAAATATTAGATAATTCCTGTGTGAATTTCACCATAAAACGAAATTGCAGAAAGCACAACAGGCAGCACAACTCCCCGAATGCCATGAGGCGGAACCAAACCCAACATCTTCAACCTTGCTCGAAACATTGAAATACCCTTTGTACTTAAATAGTCAAAAATGGTTCAATCCTCTATCCAGGTTTGGGAAGATTTCTTCAAACGCTATTACTGGGAAAATATTCTTGAATTAGCCAAGGATTATCCTGAAAAAAGAAGCCTTGTAATCCAATTCCCGGATATCGAACGCTTCGACATGGAACTTGCACGCGAGCTTCTTGAGCATCCTGAAAGCGTCATGAAACATGCTAATGTTGCGCTAAGCAGCATTGACCTCCCCGCCGATGTTGTTTTTACGAATACCCATGTGAGGATCGTCAAAATCCCGGAGCGCATCCAGATAAGGGAACTGCGAAGCAGCAACATTAATAAGTTCATAGCAGTGGCGGGACTTATCAGGAAAGCAACTGAAGTGCGACCAAAGATCATAAATGCCGCTTTTAAATGCCAGAGATGCGGCGACGTTACATTCATGCCCCAGGCCGAGGGAAAATTCGTGGAGCCTTTCGAGTGCCAGAGCGATGAATGCGGGCGGAAGGGGCCTTTTAAGCTTCTTCACGAACAATCCGAATTCATAGATGCCCAGAAACTGCGCATACAGGAATCACCCGATGACCTCCGGGGCGGAGAGCAACCCCAAACCATTGATGTGGATGTGGATGACGATCTTGCAGGGCTTGTATCACCGGGTGACCGCGTGGTCATTTCCGGGGTATTACGTTCATTCCAGCGAAGTAACCGTGAGGGAAAAAGCACTTTTTTTGACCTTGTGCTTGACGGGATATCGATAGATATTGAAGACAAGGAATTCGAAGACATAGAAATATCAAAAGATGACATCGAAGAGATCCTGGCCCTTGGCAAAGATGATGGGATATATGGCAAGATAATCGGCTCCATCGCGCCATCTATCTACGGTTATGAGGAAGTAAAAGAAGCTATGGCGCTTCAGCTTTTCTCAGGAGTTGCCAAGAAATTGCCCGACGGCGCACGCATTCGCGGTGATATTCATATCCTCCTAGTGGGTGATCCGGGAGTAGCCAAATCCCAATTGCTCAGGTATGCCGTAAAGCTTGCGCCGCGTGGAATATATACAAGCGGGAAAAGCTCAACTTCAGCCGGTCTTACTGCGACAGCGGTCAAAGATGAGTTCGGGGACGGGCGCTGGACGCTTGAAGCCGGAGCTCTTGTGCTTGCTGATATGGGTCTTGCATGCGTTGATGAATTGGACAAGATGGAAACCGAAGACAGGAGTTCCATGCATGAGGCAATGGAACAGCAGACAATAAGCATAGCAAAAGCAGGGATCATGGCGACATTGAAATCACGCTGCGCGCTCCTGGGTGCTGCCAACCCTAAATTTGGCAGGTTTGATCGGTATGAACCTATTGCAAAACAGATAAACATGCCTCCTGCTCTCCTTTCCCGTTTTGACCTTATTTTCATACTTACGGATGAGCCTAATGTGAACAGGGATACAGCAATTGCGCAGCATATCCTGAAAGCCCATTATGCAGGGGAGCTTTCCGTGCGAAAGACAAATATTATAAATTCGGGAATAAGCTCGGATGAGATTACCAAAGCTATGGAGGTGATCCAGCCGGTACTGGAATCAGAACAACTCAGGAAATATATCGCATATACAAAGAGAAATATATTCCCCATTATCCAGGATGATGCACGCAAACAATTAATTGATTTTTACCTGGGCTTGAGAAAACAGGGTGAAGACCCCAATTCCCCTGTTCCTGTAACGGCGCGCCAGCTTGAAGCACTTATACGCCTGGCCGAAGCCAGCGCTCGCGTTCGCTTGAGCCAGGTCATAACGACAGAAGATACGACAAGGACAATCCGTATTGTCATGGCAAGTTTAAAACAGGTCATGACAGACCCTGAAACAGGAAAGCTTGATGCAGATATTGTGAATATTGGCATGGGGAAGAACCAGAGGGACAGGATAAAAGTGCTAAGGGAGATCATCAGGGATCTCCAGAACGAGTATAAGGGTGCTGCGCCAATAGAAGAGATTATATTAAAGGCTGAGGAATCTGGTATCAAAAAAGAAACTGTTGAAGATATGATACAAAAGTTAAAGAGCGCAGGCGAGATAATTGAGCAGAGTAATGAAAGGTTCAGGGTAGTTTGAATATGTTCATGAAAAAATATGACACGGACGGAAAAGTGATCGTGGCGGTCTGCGACAGGAATATCATAGGTAAAAAATTCAAGGAAGGAAACCTTGTCCTTAAGCTGGATGAAAGCTTCTATAAAGGTTGCGAGGCATGTGAAGAAGAAATAAAGGAAGCCCTGGCATGTGCGTCTATCGCAAACATCGCTGGTGAAAGAGCAATTGCATGCGCAGTTGGTTGCGGATGCATTGACCCTGATACCGTTATTTATATTGATGGGATACCCCATGCACAGATGGTGCAAATATGACTGAAATAACTGAAAAAATTGACACTAATAAATTGATGGAACTGGTTATAGACAAACATAATAAATTCATTGGAGTTTTCAAGGAAGAATTTTCCGGGCTTGATGAAAAGCTGAATGCTCTTAAAAAGCAATCCCAGGAGATTAAGAAAGAAATTGAAACAAATGGAACAAAAATCATAGTTCTTAATGAAAAATATTTTCTCTATTTTCACCAGGCAAAAAAACAAAGGGAGGAGCTTTTCAATACGGTACTTGAGAAGATGCGCCACGCCAATGCAACCAATACCAATAATGTAGCACGCATTTCAAGCAGGATCGAAGAATTTGAGAAAAAACTCCAGAATTCACGGAATATTGATGATGAAGATAAAGCCATAGTTGAAATAAAGAAACTGCTTTATGATTTTGAATCCGAAGCTCGAAAATCTGGAATTATTGTAACTTCAAAAGCAATATTGGATATATTAAATGAAGCGAATGCTTCCCATAAAGAGCTAATATCGATAATGGATAAGCCAAAACAGGACATCAGTTCACCAAAGGATTTCGAGACGCAGATCGGTGAAATAGAGGGAAGGCACAACTGGCTGAAAAGAAGAATTGAAAGCCATAACGCCGCTTTGGCTTACTGGGTGAAACAAAAAGGGGGAATAAAAGTTGAGTGAAGATATGGAAAATATTCAACAAAAGGATACTATTGTAGAAACTACTACAAATGATCCTTCAAAATCACAAATTGATACAACCGAATCAAGTGAGAGCAAAACTGCCCCGGTATCAGATCAAACATCAAATCAGGCAACAAATCAATCATTGGATCAAGCATCTGGCCAAACTGCAGAACAAAAACCAGAAGACGTAAAAATACAGGTTGAGCCGCCTAAAGTTTATCCCAAGTTACCTGAACGCGAATTGAAAGAGAAGATCAATCTTCTGCGCCAGAAGATTGAACACGATGAAAGGGATATAAGAACAATATTTAAGGACATATCACTTCATAACCAGGGAGGGAATGATTTAAAAGCCAAACGCGACGGGTTGAATGCAAGAGTCAAGGAACTGTCACCAAAAGCTGCCGCATTAAGGAAACAACGTGATGAGATAAATGCAAAGATCGCAGAACTCAAAGCGCAGCGAGACCAGATGAGGGGGATTGGGAAAGAATTCAGCGAAAAAATAGGTGAGCTTAAAAAGACCCGCGATGATCTGAACCTTACGGCGCGCGGACGGGCTGAAACCCTTGAAAAAGCTTATTCAGACGAGCTAGCTCTCTTTTTGACAGCGGATATCCCTCTTGAACACGAGATCAATATTTTCGCCAAGTTAATAGAGTTGAGCCAGAGATTGGTTGCGACAAAGAAAGCCAACGAGATACATTCCGTTATCTCACTTGAATATGCGAAGGGAAAAGAGATCTATACTGATATGGATTCTTTGCATGCCCGGATACAGGCGCTTGCACAGGAATCACAGAAGTCCCATGAAGAGATGATAAAGCTTTATAATGAAATTGACACGCTGCGCAAGGAAGC